>CAZFET010000139.1:0-7854 GCA_964517545.1 uncultured Burkholderiaceae bacterium | reverse complement strand
CTTCCTCATCTTCCGCGGGCTGATGATCGCCGCGGAGGCGCCCACGCTGTTCGCGCGGCTGATGGCCGGCAGCATCACCCTCAGCTTCTTCACGTACGCATTCGTCAACATGGGCATGGTCAGCGGCATCCTGCCCGTGGTGGGCATCCCGCTGCCGTTCGTCAGCTACGGCGGCACCGCCATGATCACGCTCGGCCTCGGGCTCGGCATCCTGATGTCGATCTCCAAGGCACGGCGGCTGATGCAGTCCTGACGTGGGCACGGCCGGCATCGTCGGCGTCGGCAACATGGGCGGCGCGATGGCGCGGCGGCTGCTCGACCGCGGCTGGCGGGTCGTCGTGCGCGACGTGGTGCCCGGGCGCGAGCAGGCGCTGGTCGGCTGCGGCGCGACGCGCGCCGCCTCGCCCGCGGTGCTGGCCGATGCGTGCGACACCGTCGTGGTGGCGGTGGTCGACGCGCGCCAGACCGAGGACGTGCTGTTCGGCGCCGACGGCGTGAGCGCGTCGGCGCGCCGCGACGGCTGCGTGCTGCTGTGCCCGACCCTCGGCCCGTCGGAGGTCGAGCGCTTCGCCGAGCGCCTGCGTGCACGCGGCCTCGACAGCCTCGACGCGCCGATGTCCGGCGGCCCGGCCCGCGCGCGCGACGGCTCGATGAGCCTGATGGTGGCCGGCGCGGACGCCGTCTTCGAGCGCCAGCGGCCGCTGCTCGAGGCGCTGTCGTCGAATGTCGTGCGCGTGGGCGTCCGGCCGGGCGACGGCGCGCGCACCAAGCTCGTCAACAACCTGCTGGCCGCGGTCAATCTCGCCGGCGCGGCCGAGGCGCTGGCGCTGGCGGCGCGGCTCGGCCTCGACCCCGCCCGCACGCTCGCCGTGATCGAGCGTTCCAGCGGGGAGAGCTGGATCGGCAGCGACCGCTTGCCTCGCGCGCTGGCCGGCGATCTCGCGCCGCGCGCGCACACCAGCCTGCTGCGCAAGGACGCGGCGCTGGCGGTGGCGATGGCGCGCGAGGTGCGCGCCGACGTGCCGCTGGGCGAGGTGGCGGCGCTGCAGTTCGCGCGGGCGTGCGAGGCCGGCTGCGCCGACCTCGACGACGCGAGCCTGTACGACTGGCTGCGCGGCGGACGGCGCGGCGCGTTCAGCCCGCCTTGAGGAACTGCCGCTCGATGTCGAGCGACGCGCGCACGCCGACGTCGTCGAAGTGATCGTGCAGCCAGCGCGCCGCCGCCTTGCGGCCGAGCTCGAACAGCTGCTCGAGGAACACGCGGTCGGTGTTGAACTTGCTCGACGCGTTGAACGGCGCCAGCCCGGCGTCGTCGGCCACCATGTGCAGGCGCAGGCTCTTGTAGCGGCCCGGGTCGAGCCGCTGCTCGCGCAGCAGGCGCGCGACGAAGTCGATGGCGCGCATCTCGGCGACGAGGCTGGCGTTGAAGGTGATCTCGGAGAGCCGGTCGAGGATCTCGACGCTGCGCGTGGGCGTGCCCTCGCGCTTCAGCGGATTGATCTTCACCAGCACGATGTCCAGCGACGGCGTGCCGTAGATCAGCGGGTACAGCGCCGGGTTGCCGGTGTAGCCGCCGTCCCAGTACGGCTCGCCGTCGATCTCGATCGCCTGGAACATGAACGGCAGGCAGGCGCTGGCCAGCAGCGCGTCGATCGACAGCTCGGCGCCGCTGAACACGCGCGCCTGGCCGGTGTGCACGCGGGTGGCCGTGACGAACAGCTTGATCGGGCAGTCGCGCAGCGCCTGCTCGTCGACGTGCCGGCGCGCCACGTCGCGCAGCGGGTTGAGGTTCAGCGGATTGAACTGGTACGGGCTGAACGCGCGGAAGAAGGTGTTGACCCACTGGTACGCAGGCAGCTTGTCGAAGTTGAAGTTGTCGCCCTGCGCGCCCAGCTGCGAGTGCGAGAACGGCGAGAAGATCTGCCCGGCGCGGCTCACGTCGAGCCAGAACTCGCGCAGCGCCGCGCGCGCGCCGTCGCGCCCGCCGCGCGTCCATCCGGTGGCCAGCACCGCGGCGTTGAGCGCGCCCGCGCTGGTGCCCGAGAGGCCGTCGAACTCCAGCCGGCCGTCGTCGAGCAGCCGGTCGAGCACGCCCCAGGTGAAGGCGCCGTGCGAGCCGCCGCCTTGCAGCGCGAGGTCGACCCGGCGCGGGCCGGCCGGCGCCCGCGGCTTGCGGCGCAGGAACTGGAACATTGCGACTCCCTGAGGGTTTACCCGCAGGCAGTCTATGCGGAGTCGGCCGACCGGTCGCCGCGGCCGGCGGCGGGCCCGCCGCGGTGCGGATCGGCGGCGTCGTCGACGTCGGCGGCAGGCCGCGCCGCGACGAAGCGCACGGTGAAGCGCGCCCCGGGGCCGTGGCCGGGCGCGTGCTCGTGGTTGGCGTTGCGCAGCGCGGGTTGGGTGTCTTCGAGCAGCAGCTCCGCGCCATGGCGCTGCGCGATCTCGCGCACGATCGCCAGCCCGAGGCCCGAGCCGTCGACCCCGGTACCCAGCGCGCGGTAGAAGGGCGCGAACACCTGGTCGCGCTCGGCCGGCGCGATGCCGGGCCCGGAGTCCTCGACCTGCAGCACCGCGACCTGGCCGAACGGGTCGTCGACCACGCGCACGGTGACCGTGCCGCCGGCCGGCGTGTACTGCAGCGCGTTGTCGACGAGATTGCGGATCAGCTCGCGCACCAGCAGCGGATGGCCGGTGAAGCGGTGGCCCGGCGCGTGCGGCTCGGGGCCCTCGTAGCCGAGGTCGATGCGCTTGTCCATCGCGCGCGGCACGAAGTCGCGCACGGTCTCGATCGCCAGCCGGGCGAGGTTGACCTCCTGGCGCTGCCGCTGCGTCTCGTCGTCCTCGGCGCGCGCCATCGCCAGCAGCTGGTTGACCATGTGCGCGGCGCGCTGGCTCGAGCGCGCGATCTGCTGCAGCGACCGCTTGACCGACTGCGGATCGGTGCCGGCGTCGATCTCGCGCTGCGCCAGCTCGGCCTGCGTGCGCAGCCCGGCCAGCGGCGTCTTGAGCTGGTGCGCGGCGTCGGCGAGGAAGCGCTTCTGCAGGCCGATCGAGCGGTCGAGCCGGCTCAGCAGGTCGTTGATGGCGGCCACCAGCGGCGCCACTTCCTCGGGCGCGTCGCGCTCGTCGATCGGGCTCAGGTCGTGGCTCTCGCGCGAGCGGATGCGCCGCTGCAGCTCGCCCAGCGGCGCGATGCCGCGCGCCAGCGCCAGCCACACCAGCACCACCGCCACCGGCAGGATGGCGAACTGCGGCAGGATGACGCCCTTGATGATCTCGGTGGCCAGGCGCGAGCGCTTGCGCAAGGTCTCGGCCACCTGCACCAGCGGCAGCGGGCCGTCGTGGCCGGGTGCCGACACCAGCAGGTAGGCCACGCGCACGGGCTGGTTCTGGATCTCGTCGTCGCGAAAGCGCACCTCGCCGGCCGCGGCCGGCTCGTCTTCCGACGGCACCGGCAGCTCGCGGTCGCCGCCGAGGAACTCCCCGCGCAGGCCCAGCACCTGGAAGTACACGTCGTCCTCGTCGTCGCTGCGCAGCAGCCGGGCGGCGTCGGCGCGCAACTCGAGCCGCGCGCGCGCGCCGCGGCTGCCCAGCTCCTCGACGATCACCTGCCGCGCCACGGCGCGCGCCATCTGGCCGAGGTCGCGGTCGTAGGGCTGGTTGGCGATGCCCTGCGCGGCCAGCCACGTGACGGCCACCGACAGCGGCCACAGCAGCAGCATCGGCGCGAGCAGCCAGTCGATGAGTTCGCCGAAGAGGGATCGCTGCTCGCGCGGCCGTTGGGGCATGGCGAGTGCAGCTTAGCGCGCCGCGGCGCGCCGGCCATCGGTCAGGGCCCGGGGATCTTCTCGAGGCAGTAGCCCAGGCCGCGCACGGTGGCGATGCGGATCGGCCCGTGCTCGATCTTCTTGCGCAGGCGGTGGATGTAGACCTCGATCGCGTTGTTGCTGACCTCGTCGCCCCACTCGCACAGCCGCTCGACCAGCTGGTCCTTGCTGACCAGGCGGCCGGCGCGCTGCAGCAGCACCTCCAGCAAGGACAGCTCGCGCGCCGACAGCTCGATCATCTGGTCGTTGATGTAGGCCACGCGGCCGGTCGCGTCGAACGAGAGCGGGCCGTGCCTGATGAGGCTCGACGCCGTGCCCAGCCCGCGGCGCGTCAACGCGCGCACGCGCGCCTCGAGCTCCTGCAGCGCGAACGGCTTGGCCATGTAGTCGTCGGCGCCCAGGTCGAGCCCCTTCACGCGCTGCTCCACGCTGTCGGCCGCGGTGAGGATCAGCACCGGCGTGCTGGCGCCGCGCGCGCGGAACTTGCGCAGCACCTCGAGCCCGCTCATCTTCGGCAGCCCGAGGTCGAGGATCACGAGGTCGAACTCGTGCGACGCGAGCGCGGCGTCGGCCTCGCTGCCGCTGCCCACCTGGTCGACCGCGTAGCCCGTGGCGCGCAGCGAGCGCAACAGGCCGTCGGCGAGCACCTGGTCGGCCTCGGCGATGAGGATGCGCATGTCCTGGTCTCCTCGCGCGGCCGCGTCGGGAGTCGCGCGGCCGTCCGAACTCATTCTAGGGAGTCATGAGCCTTGACGGCCATGCGATACTGTACGAATATCCAGTCACCCGACCGTCCGGTCGATCGTCAAATGCCCCGCTCCGGAGAATCCATGGACGCACCCGTCAAGGCGCTCAACACCGAGAAGGCCAAGGCCCTGCAGGCCGCGCTCGCGCAGATCGAAAAGCAGTTCGGCAAGGGCTCGATCATGCGGCTGGGCGACGGCGAGGCGATCGAGGACATCCAGGTCGTGTCGACCGGCTCGCTCGGGCTCGACATCGCGCTGGGCGTCGGCGGCCTGCCGCGCGGTCGCGTGATCGAGATCTACGGCCCGGAGTCGTCGGGCAAGACCACGCTCACGCTGCAGGTCATCGCGCAGATGCAGAAGGTCGGCGGCACCTGCGCGTTCATCGACGCCGAGCACGCGCTGGACGTGCAGTACGCGCAGAAGCTCGGCATCGATCTGCAGGAACTGCTGATCTCGCAGCCCGACACCGGCGAGCAGGCGCTCGAGATCGTCGACGCGCTGGTGCGTTCGGGCTCGGTGGACCTGGTGGTCGTCGACTCGGTCGCCGCGCTCACGCCCAAGGCCGAGCTCGAAGGCGAAATGGGCGACTCGCTGCCCGGCCTGCAGGCGCGGCTGATGAGCCAGGCGCTGCGCAAGCTCACCGCGACGATCAAGAAGTCCAACTGCATGGTAATCTTCATCAACCAGATCCGCATGAAGATCGGCGTGATGTTCGGCAACCCCGAAACCACGACGGGCGGCAACGCGCTGAAGTTCTATGCGTCGGTGCGCCTGGACATCCGCCGCATCGGCAGCATCAAGAAGGGCGAGGAAGTCATCGGCAGCGAGACCAAGGTCAAGGTCGTCAAGAACAAGGTCAGCCCGCCGTTCAAGACCGCCGAGTTCGACATCCTGTACGGCGAGGGCATCAGCCGCGAGGGCGAGATCGTCGACATGGGCGTGGCGGCCAAGGTGGTCGAGAAGTCCGGCGCCTGGTATGCCTACAACGGCGAGAAGATCGGCCAGGGCAAGGACAACGCGCGCGAGTTCCTGAAGGAGAACCCGGACATCGCGGTCGAGATCGAGAACAAGATCCGCGAGTCCATGGGCATCGCCTTGCTGCCGACGGGTTCGTCGGCCGAGTGATGCACGAGTGACGCACGAGTGGCCGCGGGCCGCGCTCCGCTGTCGCTGAAGGCGCGTGCCCTGCAGCTGCTGGCGCAGCGAGAGCACAGCCGGCTCGAACTGCGCCGCAAGCTGCTGCGGCACGCGCGACGACTGGCGGCACTTCACGGCACGGCCGATGCCGGCAGCGCGTCCGGTCCCGACGACACGGCTGATGCCGGCAGCACGTCCGACGCCGATGGCACGTCCGTGTCGCGATCGGCCGACGACACGGCAAGCGCCGAGGCGTGCGTCGACGAAGTCCTCGACTGGCTCGTCGCCGCGCGCCACCTCGACGAGCGGCGCTTCGTCGAGTCGCGCATCCACGTCCGGCAGTCGCGCTTCGGCAACCGCCGCATCGAGCAGGAGCTGCAGCAGCATGGCGTGGCGCTCGAGGCCGCCGCCGTGACGGCGCTGCGCCAGAGTGAACTCGCCCGCGCGCGCGAGGTGTGGCGCAAGCGCTTCGGCGCGCTCGCCGCGGATGCGGCTGGCCGCGCGAAGCAGATGCGCTTTCTGGCAGGGCGCGGATTCTCGACCGACGTGATCCGCCGCGTGATAGCCGACCCGGACGGCAGCGCGGACGACGATCACGACCGGCACGAGGGCAGCGACTGACGCGTCGCTGACACGGCGCATGGAGCGGCGGATGGTGCGCCGCACCATGCTACATTGCCGCGCGTTGACGCGTCCCGCACGAGGCCCCGATGAAGATTCACGAGTACCAGGGCAAAGAGATCCTGCGCCAGTTCAACGTACCGGTGCCGCGCGGCTACCCGGCTTTCGGCGTGCGCGAGGCGGTCGAGGCCGCGCAGAAGCTCGGCGGCCCGGTGTGGGTCGTCAAGGCGCAGATCCACGCGGGCGGCCGCGGCAAGGGCGGCGGCGTGAAGCTCGCGCGCTCGATCGACGAGGTGCAGACGCTGGCCGGCCAGATCCTCGGCATGCAGCTCAAGACGCACCAGACCGGCCCCGAGGGCCAGAAGGTGCGCCGCCTGCTGATCGAGGAGGGCGCCGACATCCAGAAGGAGTACTACGTCGCCGCGCTGACCGACCGCGCGACGCAGAAGGTCGCCTTGATGGCCAGCTCCGAAGGCGGCATGGACATCGAGGAAGTCGCCCACGAGACGCCCGAGAAGATCATCAAGGTGTTCGTCGATCCGCTGGTCGGCCTCACCGAGCAGCAGGCGGGCGAGCTGGTCGACGGCATCGGCGTGCCGGCAGCCAGCCGCGCGCAGGCGATCGACGTGATGCACAAGCTGTACCGCTGCTACATGGAGACCGACGCCTCGCTCGCCGAGATCAACCCGCTGATCCTCGAAGGCAACGGCCACATCAAGGCGCTCGACGCGAAGTTCAACTTCGACTCGAACGCGCTGTTCCGCCACCCGGAGATCGTCGCCTACCGCGACCTCGACGAGGAGGATCCGGCCGAGATCGAGGCGAGCAAGTTCGACCTGGCCTACATCAGCCTCGACGGCAACATCGGCTGCCTCGTCAACGGCGCCGGGCTCGCGATGGCGACGATGGACACGATCAAGCTGTTCGGCGGCGAGCCGGCCAACTTCCTCGACGTGGGCGGCGGCGCGACGGCCGAGAAGGTCACCGAGGCGTTCAAGATCATGCTCAAGAACAAGAGCGTGAAGGCCATCCTCGTCAACATCTTCGGCGGCATCATGCGCTGCGACACGATCGCCGAGGGGGTCATCGCCGCGTGCAAGGCGGTCAACCTGAGCGTGCCGCTGGTGGTGCGGATGAAGGGCACGAACGAGGACATCGGCAAGAAGATGCTGGCCGAGTCGGGCCTGCCGATCATCAGCGCCGACACCATGGCCGAGGCCGCGACGAAGGTCGTCGCCGCCGTGAAGTGACCCACTCCCGAAGCGCCTTCGGCACCTCCCCCTCGAGGGGGCGCCGCCAGCGGCCCGGCGAAGCCGGCGCTGCGGCGGTCGCTTGGCTCGTCCTTTGACTTCGAGACCGACATGTCCATCCTCATCGACCGCAACACCCGCGTCATCACGCAAGGCATCACCGGCAAGACCGGCCAGTTCCACACGCGCGGCTGCCGCGACTACGCCAACGGCAAGGCCTGCTTCGTGGCCGGCGTCAATCCCAAGAAGGCCGGCGAGGACTTCGAGGGCATT
>CAZFET010000138.1:8080-9158 GCA_964517545.1 uncultured Burkholderiaceae bacterium | reverse complement strand
CCGCCAGCACCTGCGCGCGGGCGGCCGCGGCGGCGCGCAGCGGTCCGCTGGTGCGGGGTGGTCGGTTCGAATGGGTTCGGGTGGTCATGTTCCGGCGCTCCGGTCAGTGGTGGTACGAGTCGTGTGCCGATGGGCCCACGCGCCCGCCGTCAATTGGCGGCCTTCGGTGTGGCGTCCGACGGTGCCGCCGGCGGGCTGCCGGCCACGGGAACGGCGACGGCCTGCGCCGACGCGGGCGCGGGCGCGGGCGTCGCCGCCTGCTGCGCGCCAGGCAGCGCACAGCGCTTCTCGTTGGCCGACTTCTCGAGCGCGTCGTACTCGCCCTTGAGCCGCGCGTACTCGGCCTCCTGCTCCTTCGTGCCGCCGAGCGCGAACAGCGCGGGCCAGAAGAGGATGAGGCCCACGCCCATGATCGCCTTGTCGTTCGAGGCCGCCTGGTCGAGCCGGCCGGCGAGCTGGTTGACGCGCACCTGGATGCGCTGCATCTCGGCGACGATCTGGCCGCAGTCGTAGTTCTGGTACTGCAGCGGCGAGACGTAGGCCGCCGAGATGCCGCTGGACGCGGTGGCGCAGCCGCCGAGCAGCATGGCCAGCGCCGTGGTCGCGGCCACGAGTTTGCGGGGAACCTGAGGTGTCGTGTGCATGGTGTGTTCCGATCGAGACTGCATCGGGCGGGAATGTCGGGTGCAGCGCCCTTGCGCACATCCCTCCCTCCGATGCGCAAGGCGAGGCCGATGCTAGGCGGCGGCGTCTGCGTCGCCGCGGAACTAGTTCGCGTGACGGCGCGTTTCGCCCGTGCTGTCGGCACGTCGCCACGCTCGTCGGCCAGCACCGCGCACGTCGGACGTTGCCGATCAGGTCGGCCGCAGCGCTGGCTTCGGTGGCGGCTGCGTCGTCGACCGCAGCGCGGCGGCCACGCGCTCGCCGGCGCGTAGCCCGTGGTGATACGCCTCCTCGAACACCGAGTAGCCCGACAGGTCGGCGTGCGCGAGGTGCACGCGCGCGCCCGCCGCACCGTCGCGCAGGGCCGCGAGCGCCGCGTGGCCGCGCACGCCGGGGGCGGGCACCGCCATCGCAT
>CAZFET010000138.1:5187-8070 GCA_964517545.1 uncultured Burkholderiaceae bacterium | reverse complement strand
CTTGCGCGGCAGGTCGGGATGCGCGCGCGCGAGGTCGTCGATCACGCGCCGCGCCCACGCCTGCCAGGGTTGCGCGACGAGCGCGGCGCGCGCGGCCGGCGGCAGCGCCCAGTAGGCCGTGATCACCGTCGGCCCCGGATGCGGACGCAGGCTCTGGTGCATCGCGTCGACGTAGCCGAGCGCTTCGCTGCCGTACAGCACGTTGTCCCATGCGGGCGGCGCGCCGGGCTTGTCGGTCAGCGGCTCGGGCAGGTGCAGATTGGTCACCAGCCACGGCGCGTGCGGCACGGCCGCCGCGGCGGCACGCAACGCGGCCGGCGGCGCGGTCCACGCGCGCACGGCCGCGTGCAGCGGCACGGCGAGCACGGCGTGGCGCGCGCTCCATCGCTCGAGCCGGTCGTCGGCGGCGCTCCAGGCATCGACCTGCACCTCGTGCCGGGCGGCCTCGACGCGCAGCGCCACGCGCGCCGCGTGCAGCCGATCGCGCAGCGGCTGCGCGAGCCGCTGCGCGATCCACGCGTTGCCCTCGGGCCAGGTGAGCACGGCCTCGCGCTGGGCCGCGGCGTCGGCGCCCGGCGCCTGAAAGCCGTGACGGCTGGCGAAGTAGTGCAGCCCGGCCCACGCCGAGACCTGCGCGAGGCCGGCGCCGTAGTCGTCGCGGCAGCAGTAGTCGAGGTACCAGCGCAGGCCCTCGTCGTCGAGGCCGTGACGCGCGAGCCATTGCGCGAACGTCCCGGCGTCGAGCGCGGCATGCGCGGCCGTCCACGGCGCGCGCGCGGTGGGCATGGCGAATCGCGCCGCCTTCGACGCGTCGTCGACGAGCCGCGCGAAACGCCGGTACTGCGCCAGGCGCGCCGAGCCGCGCTCGGCCGGCGGCAGCAGCCCGTCGAGCCACTGGCCGTCGATCCACAGCCGCTCCTGCGGCGCGTGGCACAGGTGACGCTCGTCGTAGACCGTGCGGCCGAGTTCGTGGCGCGCGAGGCCCAGCTCGTGCAGCAGCTCGGCCACCTCGTGCGCGTCGGGGCCGGGCAGCGGCAGGTAGTGCGCGCCCAGCGGGCAGGCCATGCCGGCGATGGCGTGCGCGCGGCTGTTGCCGCCGGGCGCGTCTTCCAGCTCGAGCAGTTGCACGTCGTGGACGCCGGCGCGTTCGAGCGCGCGTGCGGCGGCGAGGCCGGCGATGCCGGCGCCGACGATCAGCACGTCGCAGCGGCGGCGTCTCTCGGGCGGCGGCAGCGACGCCGCATCGAGATCGCGCAGCCGATGGCCGCGCGCCGGATCGGCGCCCACCCAGCCGCCGTCGAGCGCCTCCAGGCCCTCGTCGCCGTCGACCGCGTCGCGCGCGCCGCAGGCCGCTAGCGTGAATGGCGCGAACGGCGCGGCGACGAAGGCGCGGCGCGTCAGGCCCGGCTCGCGGCGCGGCTTCACCGGTGCACCTTGCCCCACTCCTCCTCGAACACGTGCACCAGCGTCTGGTCCGACAGCCGGTTCGGCTGCGCCGGCACGCGCGCCATGTCGGGCGGGAAGTCGAACAGCGCGGGCAGCCCCGCAGGCGTGAGAAAGCGCAGGCCCTCGGGCAGCGCTGCCGGCGGGCGCCACGGCCTGCGGCCCGCGATCACGAAGCCCCACTCGCCGAAGCTCGGCACGTGCGCGTGGTACGGCGTGGCGGCGAGGCCGACGGCCTCGATGGTGGTCACCACGGTCCAGAAGCTGCGCCGCGCGAACAGCGGCGAGGTGGTCTGCACCGCCGCGTAGCCGCCGGCCGCGAGGCGGCGATCGAGCAGCGCGTAGAAGCTCGTGGTGTAGAGCTTGCCGAGCGAGAAATTGGTGGGGTCGGGGAAGTCGACCACGATCACGTCGAACATCTCGTCGCTGCGCTCGAGCCAGCTGAAGGCGTCGGCGTTGACGATCTCGACCTTGGGCGACGCGAGCGCGTGAGCGTTGAGCGCCGCCAGCCGCGGCTCGCGCGCGAACAAGGTGGTGATGTGCGGATCGAGCTCGACCAGCACCACCCGCTCGACCGACGGATGCCGCAGCACCTCGCGCAGCGCGAGCCCGTCGCCGCCGCCCAGCACCGCCACGCGCCGCGGCGCGCCGTGCGCGGCCATCGCCGGATGCACCAGCGCCTCGTGGTAGCGGTACTCGTCGCGCGAGTGGAACTGCAGGTTGCCGTTGAGGTACAGGCGCAGCCCGTCGTCGGCGTGCGTGACGATCACGCGCTGCCAGTCGCTCGAGGCGGCGTAGACGATGCGGTCGCCGTAGAAGCGGTCCTCGGCCCAGGTGGTGAGGCGATCGGCGCCCAGCGCCACCGCCGTGAGCGTGGCCACCACCGCCGCCGCCGCGGTGGCGTGCGCGGCCCGCGCGCGCAGCTCGGCGCGGAACAGCCACATCGCCCACACCGCCACCGCCGCGTTGAGCAGGCCGAAGGCGACGCCGGTGCGGACGAGCCCGAGCTGCGGCACCAGCAGCAGCGGGAAGGCCACCGCCACCGCGAGCGCGCCGAGATAGTCGAAGGTCAGCACCTGCGCCACCAGGTCGCGCAGCTGCCAGCGCGCGCTGAAGTGCCGCTTGAGGATGCGCATGACCAGCGGGATCTCCAGCCCGACCAGCGTGCCGATCAGCAGCACCAGCCCGTACAGCAGCACGCGAAACGGCGCCGTCGCGGTGGTGACCTCGTGCAGCAGGTTGTGCGCGACGAACAGCGCCGCCGGCATCAGCCCGCCCAGCAGCCCGACCAGCAGTTCCACGCGCAGGAAGGTCGCGACCAGCTGCCGCTCGACGAAGCGCGACAGGAACGAGCCCACGCCCATCGCGAACAGGTACGCGCCGATGATGGTGCTGAACTGCAGCACCGAATCGCCGAGCAGGTAGCTCGCGAGCGCGCCG
>CAZFET010000138.1:0-5177 GCA_964517545.1 uncultured Burkholderiaceae bacterium | reverse complement strand
CTTCGGCCGGCGCGATGCGCGCGCGGCGGTCGGCGAGGGCGGCGGGCTCGGTGGCGCTCACGTCGGGTGCGGCTGGTCGAGCCGGCATTGTGATGTCGTGCCGAGCCTACATCGCCGAGGTCGGGCGTGACTCAGGGGTGGTCGGGCGACGCGCTTCGATCAAGACTTGGCGCGTCGCTCCATGGCGCAGCGACGCGTGCGTCGGGACACACCGGCGAGACGAGATCAGACGAGACGAACGAGGGAGGGAGGGAGGCCTCATGGCCGCGGGACTTCGCGAGCGGCGCCTGTCGCGCTGGTGGGCGTCGCGCGCTCGATCGGGCACGCGCCGATGCCGCCGCTGGACGCGGGCGGGGCGGGCCGCGCTCGTCGCGGCGGCACTTGCCGTTTCGGCAGCCCACGCCGAGTCCGGGCCGCCGCCCGCCCCCGATCCGACGCAGGCTGCGCCGCGGGCGCTGCGGCTCGTGCTGCCGTCGGCGGGCATCGCGTTCGGCATCCCGCGCGACCGCAGTGTCGTGGCCACCGAGACGGTACTGGTCACGTTCTCGCTGGCGGCGGGCCCCGGCGTCGAAGCCCGCATCGACTGCCCCGCCGCGCAGCGCGAGCGCACGCCGGTCAGCGAAGACGGCTGGTTCCGCCTCGCGCTCGAAACCGACGCCGATGCCGCCGCGTCGTACCGCGCGTGGCTGGATGCGCCCAGCCTCGCCGAAGGCCCGGAGATGTCCCATCGCGAGCTGCTGCAGCGGCTCTGGCGCGCGCTGGCCACGGGCATCGACGCGCTGCGTGGCGCGCGCGGACGGCCGGCGGAGATCGAGTTCGTGGTCCACGTCGTGCCGGCCGACTGCGTGAGCGAGCCGCACGTCGTGCACACGCCGCAGCAGGCCCTGCAGCGCGTGACCTTCCCGCTCGCGTTCCATGCGCCGGCGATGCTCGAGCCCGCGTTCGCCACTACCTTGCTGTGGCACCTGGTCGAGGTGGCCAGCCACGAGACCGTGCATCTGTTGCAGGACTACCCGTTCACGCGCCGACGGCTGGACGAGATCCGCCGCATCGGCGGACGCGAGGCGCAGCTCGACGGTCCGCACACCAGCGTGCCGCACGAACTGCACGCGCGGATGGTCGACCGCTGCCTGCGCCAGGCGATCTTGCCGAACGACTGGAACGGTGATCGCGTGGCACAGATGTGGCGCGACCGCCGCGCGAGCTTTCGGGAGCACGCCGCGGGTGACCCGTTCGAAGACATGTACGACGAGCTGTATCGCCGGCAGCAGCGGATGCTCGGGCGCGCCTTCGTGAACACGCACCGCGACGAGGACATGCACACGCTGTTCGGCTACTGCGCGATGTACCTGCGACTCGGCCCGCCGGTGCCGGCCTCGGCACGGCCCACGCGGGCCGACCGTGCGCGCGGGGCCGAGGCGCTGCGACGCATGCGCGAGGTGTCGGGCCCCATCCGCCTGAAGGGCGGCCTGTACGGCGAGCACCCCTTGCCCTGAGACGGCGGCGGGCGCGCCGCTACCCGTGCACCGCCGCGCTGACGATCAGCCCGATGGCGATGCACATCGCGGCGACCACGACGGCCAGGGCCATGTTCTTCTTCTCGACGATCTCGTTCCACAGGTCGTAGGGCGTGAGCTTGTCGATGATGACGAAGCAGATCCAGAAGATCGCCACGCCGATCAGCGCGAACAGGATCGAGCCGAAGAACACGCCGGGGCGCAGCCATTCGATGCCCATCATGGGGAGCTCCTTTCGTGTGGGATGCGGTATGCGGTGGGGTGTCTCGTGCAGGCGGCGGCGCTCACTTGTGCCCGCCGCCGGAGCCGAAGCCGCCGTACGAGCCGCCGCTGGTGCGAAAGCCCGTGCGGCCGGCGCCGGTGCGCTTGCACTGCTGGTACTCGGTGCTGGCCGCGCCGAAGGTGCGGCGCAGGTCCTCGCATTCGTCGCGCGAGCACATGGCGACCAGCAGCACGACGACCACGATCGCGACCACCAGCCACACGACGCCGCGCGCGCTGCCGGCGCTCAGCGGCTTCGCGTCGCGCTGCAACGCGGCCTGCTTCTCGGGCGCGAGGCCGAAGGCCCGGGCCACCACGCCGGCGTCGAGCGTCTCGCCGGCCGACCACGTGATCTCGCCGGCCGCCGCCTCGCGGTTCAGCCGCTTGGCGCCGGCCGCGTAGTCGGTGTGGTGCGTGCGCTGGCCGCGCTCGAGCTTCCAGTAGAACTCGCCGAGCACCCACGTGGTCTCGCCGGTGTAGTCGTAGAGCTTGCGGTAGGTGGTGCCGCGCCACTTGACGGTGGCGCCCACGCCCTGCGGCGCGCCGGTGATGGGCACCGTCCAGCTCCAGCCGTCCTCGGCGTCGACGAGGAACGCGAAGCCCTCGGTGCGGTGGTACAGCAGGTACTCGCGCCACGGCGTGCTCTCGTCGTCGGCGCTGTCGGGCACGTCGCGCCGCTCCGCCTAGCCCACCACCTGCCACGGCTTGGTGGGGCTGCCCAGCGCGAGCTGGCCCAGGCTGCCCAGCGGGATCTGCGGCTCGGAGCCGCCGGCCTGGGCGTAGTGCGCCAGATCGCCGCCGACACCGGTCGACAGGTCGACCACCGCGCGGCACTGGTGGCACACGATGGAGCGCGTGGCCTCGAGCTTCGGCGCGAGCGCAGTGCCGCAGTTCGGGCACTGCAGCGCGCGCGAGCCGAGCGTCTTCTCGCTGGTCTCGCGCAGGCCGCTCATCGACAGGTCGGCCAGCGCGATCGGGCGGCCGATCGACCAGTGGATCTTCGGCGCCTCGGACCAGTCGAGCGTGGCCACCTCGTCCTGCGCGCTGCGCAGGTCGGCGACCTCGAACTCGTCGACCAGGTTGGGCGCGAACGGCAGCTCGCCCTGCGCCGCCGCGACGCGCGCCCGCACGCGCGAGGCCACCTCCCACAAGCGGCCGTCGAGCACGATGCGCTGGCCCGGCTGCAGCGCCTCGGGCACCGGCGGCACGCCGGCCGGCGCGGGCGCCTCGAACGACAGCACGTAGCGGCCGTTGTCCTCGGACAGCCAGCCGGACTTGCCGCTGTCGAACAGCGCGTGCCACTCGCTCCAAACGCCGTCGGCGTAGCGCAGCTGCAGCCGGCCGACCACGGTGAAGACCGAGCCCTGGTGGCGGCCGGCCGCGCCGAGCTGCAGCGGCGAGTGGTCGTCGAACAGCTCGGCCGACTGGCCGATGCGCGTCAGCGACTCGCCGTCGCGCGCCAGGGTGCTGCGGCAGAAGCCGCACACCGCCACGGGCGACGCGGCCGAGCGGAACTCGACCGGCGCGCCGCAGTTCGGGCAGCTCGCGCGGTAGCCGCGCTGCGGGGAAGCTTCGGTGGCCAAGCGGCAGACCCGGCGTGCCGCGCGCTCAGGTGAGCTTCTTCAGCAGCTCGGCCTTCTTGGCGCTGAACTCCTCGTCGGTGAGCAGGCCCCGGGCCTTGAGCTCGCCGAGCTTCTCGATCGTGGCCATCACCTCGTCGGGCTTCACGCCGGCGGCCTGGCCCTGTCCCTGCAGGCCCTGCTGCAGCTGCTGCGCCATCACCTGCCCGAGCGCGACGCCGGCGCCCAGGCCCATCGCATCGCCCACCACGCCGCCGCCGCCGGCTCCGCCCGCGCCCTCGGCGAACTTCGGGATCGACTGCGCCGTCTGGTACTGCATGAACTTGCCCATGTCGCCGCCGACCATGCCCATGCCGATGCGCTGGTCGAGGATCTTCTGCAATTCCTCGGGCAGCGAGACGTTCTGCACGGTCACCGTGTCGAGCTGCAGGCCGATCTTCTCGAACTCCGGCGCCGTCGCGTCGCGCAGGCGCCGCGCGAACTCGACCTGGTTGGCCGCGAGATCGAGGAAGGGCACGCCGCTTTCGGCCACCGCGTCGGAGAGGTGCTGCAGCATCAGCGCGCGCAGCTGGCCGTCGAGGTCGGCCACCGTGTAGCGGTCGCGCGTGCCGGAGATCTCGGTGTGGAAGACCTTCGGGTCCTTCACGCGGTAGGCGTAGTTGCCGAAGGCGCGCAGCCGCACGGCGCCGAAGTCCTTGTCGCGGATGGTCACCGGCTGCGTGGTGCCCCAGCGCTGGTCGACCTGCTGCCGCGTGCTGAAGAAGTCGACGTCGCTCTTGAACGGGCTCTGGAACAGCTTGTCCCAGTTCTTCAGGTAGGTGAGCACCGGCAAGGTCTGCGTCGTCAGCTTGTACATGCCGGGGCCGAACACGTCGGCCACCTTGCCCTCGTTGACGAACACCGCCATCTGCGACTCGCGCACCGTGAGCGAGCCGCCGTACTGGATCTCGCGGTCGGCGATCGGGAATCGCCACGCCAGGGTGCCGTCGCCCTCCTCGACCCACTCGATGATGTCGATGAACTGCTTCTTGATGAAATCCATCAGCGCCATCGCGGCCTCCTCCAGGGGGGTTCGGGGTGCGGCGAATAATACGGCCGATGCTTCGCGACCTGAACCTCGCCGTCGTCGGCGCCGGCCCCGTGGGCCTCGCGCTCGCGCTGCATGCCGCGCGCACGTTGCCCGGCGCCCACGTCGACCTGTACGACGCGCGTCCGCTCGAGCGCGACGTGAGCACCGACGCGCGCACCCTGGCGCTGTCGCTGGGCAGCGTGCAGCTGCTGCGCCGGCTGGGAGGCTGGCCGGCCGATGCGGCCCAGCCGATCACCGAAGTGCACGTGTCGCAGCAGCCGCCCAGCGGCCTGCCGTTCACGCGCGTGCTCGACGAACCCGCGCTGCGCATCGTCGCCGCCGACGAGGGCGTGCCGATGCTGGGCGCGGTGCTGCGCTACGGCGACATGGTGGCCGCCTTGCAGCGCGCGTGGCTGGCCGACGAGGCCGCCTCGGGCGGGCGGCTGCGCACGCGCTTCGGCACGCCGGTGGCCGCGATCAAGCCGCTGGGCGACCGGCCATCGGGCGGTGTCGAGGTCGATGCCGGCATCGCCGAGCGCTACGACCTGGCCGTGGTCGCCGAGGGCGGCGTCTTTGCCGACCAGACGCGCAAGGGCTTGCACCACGACTACGGACAGACCGCGTGGGTCGGCACCGCCGTGCTCGACGGCGCGCGCCCCGGCGTGGCCTTCGAGCGCTTCACCCGTCACGGCCCGGCGGCGCTGCAGGCGCTGAAGCCGGCGAAGTCGCGGCTCGCGCGGCAGATGATGT
>CAZFET010000137.1:8644-9216 GCA_964517545.1 uncultured Burkholderiaceae bacterium | reverse complement strand
GACGAGCGCCGCCCGCTCGTGGATGCGCACGCGGCCGCCGAGCGCCTTGCGGATCGACGCCACGGCATCGAACACGTAGCGCAGGCGGTCGAGGTCGGGCACCGCGAGCCGCGCGACGTCGGCCTCGTCGCGCAGCGGGCGCGCGAAGCGCGGCCCTTCGCCGGTGGCGAACGACAGACCGAGGCCCATCGCGTCGGGCACGGTCAGGATGTCGGAGAACAGGATCGCCGCGTCGAGCGCGTAGCGGTCCAGCGGCTGCAGCGTGACCTCGGTGGCGAACTGCGGGTTGGTCGCCAGGCCCATGAAGCTGCCGGCTTTCGCGCGCGTGGCGCAGTATTCGGGCAGGTAGCGCCCGGCCTGGCGCATCAGCCACATCGGCGTGTGTTCGGTGGGCTGGCGCAGGCAGGCGCGCAGGAACGTGTCGTTCTGGAGGGCAGCGGTCATCGGCCCATTATCGGGGGCCTACCAGCGCTGCCGGGCCGCCGGCAGGTCGAGGGTTTGCCCCGCCAGCCAGGCCTCGACCCCCGCGCCGTCGTCGGGCCGCTGCGCGGCGGCCCACAGCGCCTCGGGCG
>CAZFET010000137.1:0-8634 GCA_964517545.1 uncultured Burkholderiaceae bacterium | reverse complement strand
GAGAACAGGATCGCCGCGTCGAGCGCGTAGCGCTCCAGCGGCTGCAGGGTCACCTCGGTCGCGAAGGCCGGACTCGTCGCCAGCCCCATGAAGCTGCCGGCCTTCGCGCGCGTGGCGTTGTACTCGGGCAGGTAGCGACCGGCCTGGCGCATGAGCCACAGCGGCGTGTACGGCGTGGGCTGGCGCAGGCAGGCGCGCAGGAACGTGTCGTTCTGCAGGGGCGCGGCGGGCATCGCGCGATTATCGTCCTCGCCCGCGCGCTCGCTTCACATGCGCGCTCGCTTCACATGCGCGCGCGGTTCACACGTGCGCGCGACTCGCACGTGCACGCGCGCGCCTCGCGCTTCACATGCGCACGCGCGTCGGCGCGCTCGACGGCCATGCGCCGGTGGCGAGCCAGCCGCGCACCAGCGCGATCGGATCGCCCGGCTGCGAGGCCTGCCACACGAGCGCGGGCGGCGCGACGCGCGTGCCGGGTGTCGCCTGCGGCAGCTCCATCGCGACGCGCACGGCGAAGGCCGCCACCGACGCGGGCCGCACCGGCAGGTCGCGCTGCGGCACCATCCAGCGCAGCTGCGCGAGCACGCCGAGCGCGAGCCGCTGCAGCCACGACCCGACGCCGCGCGCCGCTGCATCCTGTGCCGGGCGCACGATCACGAGGTGCTCGAAGCCGATGGCCGCGAGGGCCTGCTCGTCGAGCGACGCGAGGCCGTGCTCCAGCGCCTTGGGCAGCAGCCCCGGTGCATGCGGCAGCACGACGACGAGCCGGCGCACGCCGCCCGCGCGCATCCAGCGCGCGAGCGGCGCCAGGGTGGCCGGGTCGGGCCGGAAGTAGGCGTCCTCGCGGCCGTTGGCGCGGCGTTCGCGGTCGAACACGATCCACGCGGTCGCGCCGAGCGCGGGCGGCGCGCGATCGAAGCCGTCGAATCCGAGCGCGCCGAAGCCGCGCACGGTCGAGGCGAGCGGCTGCGTGACGAGCGCGCGCACGTGCGCGAAGCCGCCGCAGCCGAGCGCATGCTCGAGCACCGCGGCGCCGAGCGCGCCGGCGGCGCCCACCACCAGGGCATCGGCGGGAGGAGTCGGCATGGCGGCACTGTAGTCGTCGCGCGCCTTGAAGCGTCGGCGGCTTCCCCCATGTTCGGCACGCAGGTACGATCGCGCACCCCGAAGTCCACCCCGAAGTCCCCCTTCAATTTCACGGGAGGAGTCCGCTCATGACGACCGTCATCTCGCGTGCCTGGCGCTGGCTCGCTGCACTCGGTGCCGCGCTCGCGCTCAGCGGCTGCGGCTACAACGACTTCCAGCGCCTGGACGAGCAGGTCAAGGCCGCGTGGTCCGAAGTGCTCAACCAGTACCAGCGCCGCGCCGACCTGATCCCCAACATCGTCAACACGGTCAAGGGCGAGGCCGGCTTCGAGCAGGAGACGCTCACCCGCGTGGTCGAGGCGCGCGCCAAGGCCACGAGCATCCAGGTCACGCCGGAGACCTTGAACAACCCCGAGGCGTTCAACCGCTTCCAGCAGGCGCAAGGCGAGCTGTCGAGCGCGCTGTCGCGCCTCATCGCGGTGAGCGAGAACTACCCGAACCTGAAGGCCAATCAAGGCTTCCAGGACCTGCGCGTGCAGCTCGAAGGCACCGAGAACCGCATCGCCGTCGCGCGCAACCGCTACATCAAGGCGGTGGCCGACTACAACGTGCTGGCGCGCCAGTTCCCGACCAACCTGACGGCGATGGTGTTCGGCTATCAGGTCAAGCCGAGCTTCACGGTCGACAACGAGGCCGCGATCTCGAAGCCGCCCGCGGTGAGCTTCGACAAGCCCGCCTCGAAGTGACGCGCTGATGCGACCGATGGTCGCCGGGCCGCACAAGCTGCCCCGACGCGGCCGGGCCTTGGCGATGCTGCGGTCGGCGCTCGGGCCGGTGCTCGCGCGTCTGCGGCTGGCGGTGCCGGTGCTGACGGCGCTGGTGCTGACAGTGCTGGTGCTGACGGCGCTGGCGTGGGCGCCACCGCTGCAGGCGCAGCCGCTGCAGCCGGTGCCGCCCCTGACGGCGCGCGTCGTCGACCTCACCGCCACGCTCAGCGAGCCGCAGCGCGCGGCGCTCGAGTCCAAGCTCGCGGCCTTCGAGTCGAAGGCCGGCTCGCAGATGGTGGTGCTGCTGGTGCCGACCACGCAGCCCGAGGACATCGCCGACTACACGCAGCGCGTGGGCGATGCGTGGAAGATCGGCCGGCGCGACGTCGGCGACGGCCTGCTGATCGTGGTGGCCAAGAACGACCGGCGCGTGCGCATCGCGCCGGCCAAGGCGCTCGAAGGCGCGGTGCCCGATCTCGCGGCGAAGCAGATCATCGACGGCAGCATCACGCCCGCGTTCCGCCAGGGCGACTTCGCGGGCGGACTCAACGCGGCCGTCGACCGGCTGGCCGCCCGCATCACCGGCGAGGCGCTGCCCGCGCCGTCGCGCGAGCGCGGCCTGCGCGGGTCGACCGGGCTCGACCTGGAAGAGCTCGCGATCTTCTTCTTCGTCGGCGTGCCGATCGTCGGCGCCGTGCTGACCGGCGTGATGGGTCGCCGGCTCGGCTCGCTGGCCACCGGCGGCGTGGCCGGCACCATCGGCTGGTGGCTGAGCGCGAGCCTGCTGCTGGGCGCGGCCGCGGGGCTGGTCGCGCTGGTGCTGGTGGGCGTGCTCGGCGTGGGCGCGGCCGGCCGGCGCGGCGGCGGCCATGGCGGGCCGCCCATCATCTGGGGCGGCGGCGGTGGCGGCTGGAGCGGCGGCGACGGCGGGGGCTTCTCGTCGGGCGGCGGCGGCGACTTCGGCGGCGGCGGCGCCTCGGGCGACTGGTGAGCGACGCGTGACGGGCGACCTGCGATGAACAAGCTGCTGCGCATCCTCAAGCACCGCTGGTTCGACGAGACCGACGCGGCGCGCGCGCTCGACGCGGCAGCGCTGCAGCGCCTCGAACAACGCGTGGCGGCGAGCGAGCGCCGTCACTCCGGCGAGATCCGCATCTGCGTCGAGGCCGGCCTGCCGCTGTCGTACCTGTGGCGCGGCGCGAGCGCCCGCGAGCGCGCGGTGATGATGTTCGCCAAGCTGCGCGTGTGGGACACCGAGCACAACAACGGCGTGCTCATCTACCTGCTGCTGGCCGAGCACGCGATCGAGATCGTGGCCGACCGCGGCCTCGCGCGCGTGGTGCCGCCCGAGCGCTGGCGCGAACTGGTGGCGCAGATGTCCGGCGCCTTCAAGGCCGGCCGCTTCGAGGACGGACTCGCGCAGGCCGTCGACGCGATCGACGCGCTGCTCGCGCAGCACTTCCCGCTCGCCGAAGGCCAGGCCAACCCGAACGAGCTGCCCGACGCGCCCTGGCGGCGGTAGGCCGCTTCGCGGGCCTCCGCGCGCCACGCGGTTCAGACGGCGTGCGGGATCGGCTTCAGCGGACCGCGGAACTTCTCCTTCGACGGCTTGCCCGGCAGCGGCGGGAACTCGATCGCCTCGGGCGGCACGTGCGTGTCGGGCAGGCGGTCGAGCAGGTCGCGGATCAAGGTGAGCCGTCCGCGCCGCTGGTCGTTGAAGTCCACCAGCGTCCACGGCGCGTGCCGGGTGTGCGTGGCTTCGAGCATCGCGTCGCGCGCGCGGCCGTAGGCGTCGTACTTCTCGCGCGCCTTCAGGTCGATGGGCGACAGCTTCCAGCGCTTCAGCGGATCCTCGAGCCGCTCGGCGAAGCGCTCCTCCTGGCGCGCCTGGTCGACCGTGAGCCAGTACTTGAACAGCAGGATGCCGTCGTCGACCAGCAGCTTCTCGAACGCGGGCGCCGCCTTCAGGAAGGCCGCGGTCTCGGCTTCGGTGCAGAAGCCCATCACGCGCTCGACGCCGGCGCGGTTGTACCAGCTGCGATCGAACAGCACGATCTCGCCGGCCTTCGGCGTCGGCACGCGATGGGCCTGGCAGTACCACAGCATGCGCTCGCCGGCCGCGGGCAGGTGTGCGACATAGCGCTGGAAGTACCACTGCATGCGCTCGCGCTCGCTCGGCTTGGGCAGCGCGACCGAGCGGCACGTGCGCGGGTTCAGGGTGTCGGCGATCGCCGCGATCACGCCGCCCTTGCCGGCGGTGTCGCGGCCCTCGACCAGCACCATGAGCCGCTTGCCGGTGGCCTGCAGCCAGCGCGCCATCGCGTTGAGCTCGACCTGCAGCGCCTCGAGCCGCTCGAGGTACTCGGACTTGCCGAGCGCCGCGCGGGCCTCGTCGCCGCGGTCGGTGCGGGCGGTCTTCGCCGACGCGCGCCCGGCGCTGCCGTCCTGGGCTCCGCCACCCTTGCCTTCACCACCCTTGCCGCCCCCTTTGCGCTTGCGCTTTCCGCCGTCGGCCATCGTGCCTCCTCGTGCACCGGTTGAGCGGCACGCGCCGCGGTGCCATCATGCAGCGCCCTGGAGGAGAACGCATGAGGACACGCCGCATCCTGCTCGCCGCGCTGCTCGGCGCGGCCTGCCACCTGGCCATCGCGCAGGCGCCGCCGATCCGCCCCGGCCTGTGGGAGGTGCGCACGACGATGGGCGGCGCCGACGGCGCGGCCCGGCCGATGCCCGACCTCGGCGAGCGCATGAAGTCGTTGCCGCCGGAGCAGCGCGCGCAGTTCGAGAAGATGATGCGCGAGCGCGGCGTGGGCGTCGGCGGGCCGGGCCAGGGCATGCAGCTGTGCTTCACGGCCGAGCAGATGAAGCGCGACAGCTGGGTCGCGGGCGAGCGCGACGGCAACTGCAAGACCGACATCACCAGCCGCAGCGGCAGCGTGTGGAAGTGGCGCACCGTCTGCGCGCCGCCGCGCGCGGCCACCATCGACGGCGAGACGCGCTTCAGCGGCGACACCGCGTTCACCACGCGCATGACCTCGACCAGCGAGCACAAGGGCCAGATGCGCACGGCCTCGCACGAGTCGAGCGCGAAGTGGCTGTCGGCCGACTGCGGCGGGCTCAAGCCGATCGATCGCGCCGCCGCCGGGCCGAAGCCGCCGTCGCGGCCCTGAGCCGCGGCGGCGCCGGCGCGAGCGGCGCACAGGCACCGACGCGCCCTCTCGGGCGCTGCACAAGCGACGACGCGCCCTCTCGGGCGCCGCACAAGCGACGACGCGCCCTCTCGGGCGCGTCGTGCGTCGGGCTTCTTGCGCGGCCCCGTGTGCGTGCGATGCGGCTACTTGCGGCGCAGCTTCTGGATCGCGGCGATCTGCGCGGCCATCGCGGCGAACTCGCTTTGCGCCTTGGCGAAGTCGATGTCGCTCTTCGCGTTCTTCATCGCCTCCTCGGCCAGGCGCTTGGCTTCGGTGGCCTTGGCCTCGTCGAGGTCCTTGCCGCGGATGGCGGTGTCGGCCAGCACGGTCACCGTGCCCGGCTGCACCTCGAGGATGCCGCCCGCGACGAAGACGAACTCCTCCTCGCCGCTGTCGGCGCGCTCGATGCGCACCGCGCCGGGCTTGATGCGCGTGATGAGCGGCGTGTGACGCGGCAGGATGCCGAGCTCGCCGCCCTCGCCGGGCAGCGCGACGAATTTCGCCTCGCCGGAGAAGATCTGCTCTTCGGCGGAGACGACGTCGACGTGAATCGTGGCCATGTGCGTCCTGGTCTCCGTTCGTCTTCGGCGCGTCGCGCGGCTTCGACAGGCTCAGCCCGAACGGGTGGAGTGAGTGGGTTGCGTGGAGTCGATGGGGTCGCCGGCGACGCCGTTCGTCCTGAGCCTGTCGAGGGACCCGTGTCGCGCCGACGGGCCCGGGACGCGCGGCGCCTTACTGGATCTTCTTCGCCTTCTCGAACGCCTCGTCGATCGTGCCGACCATGTAGAACGCCTGCTCGGGCAGGTGGTCGCACTCGCCGGCGACGATCATCTTGAAGCCGCGGATGGTTTCCTTCAGCGGCACGTACTTGCCCGGCGTGCCGGTGAACACCTCGGCCACGTGGAACGGCTGCGACAGGAAGCGCTGGATCTTGCGCGCGCGCGCCACGGCCAGCTTGTCCTCGGGCGACAGCTCGTCCATGCCCAGGATCGCGATGATGTCGCGCAGCTCCTTGTAGCGCTGCAAGGTGGCCTGCACGGCGCGCGTGGTGCCGTAGTGCTCCTCGCCCACGACGTTCGGGTCGACCTGGCGGCTGGTGGAGTCCAGCGGGTCGACCGCGGGGTAGATGCCCAGCGCCGCGATGTCGCGCGACAGCACCACGGTGGCGTCCAGGTGCGCGAAGGTGGTCGCGGGCGACGGGTCGGTCAGGTCGTCGGCCGGCACGTACACGGCCTGGATCGACGTGATCGAGCCGACCTTGGTGGAGGTGATGCGCTCCTGCAGGCGGCCCATCTCCTCGGCCAGCGTCGGCTGGTAGCCCACCGCCGACGGCATGCGGCCCAGCAGCGCCGACACTTCGGTGCCGGCCAGCGTGTAGCGGTAGATGTTGTCGACGAAGAACAGCACGTCGCGGCCCTCGTCGCGGAACGACTCGGCGATCGTCAGGCCGGTGAGCGCCACGCGCAGGCGGTTGCCCGGCGGCTCGTTCATCTGGCCGTAGACCATCGCCACCTTCGACTGCGACAGGTCCTCGCTGACGACGACCTTCGACTCCATCATCTCGTGATAGAAGTCGTTGCCCTCGCGGGTGCGCTCGCCCACGCCGGCGAACACGGAGAGGCCGGAGTGCTGCTTGGCGATGTTATTGATCAGCTCCATCATGTTCACGGTCTTGCCGACGCCGGCGCCGCCGAACAGGCCGACCTTGCCGCCCTTGGCGAACGGGCAGATCAGGTCGATCACCTTGATGCCGGTCTCGAGCAGCTCGGTCGACGGCGACAGCTCGTCGTACGCCGGCGCCTTGCGGTGGATGCTGGCCGACAGCGTCTGGTCGACCGGGCCGCGCTCGTCGATCGGGTTGCCCAGCACGTCCATGATGCGGCCGAGCGTGGCCTTGCCCACCGGCACCGTGATCGGCGCGCCGGTGTCGCTGACCACCATGCCGCGGCGCAGGCCGTCGGAGGAGCCCAGCGCGATGGTGCGCACGATGCCGTCGCCGAGCTGCTGCTGCACCTCCAGCGTCAGCGCCGAGCCTTCCATCTTCAGTGCGTCGTACACCCTGGGCATCTGGTCGCGCGGGAACTCGACGTCGACGACGGCGCCGATGCACTGGACGATCTTGCCTTGAGCCATTTCTCGCTTCCTTCAGTTCAATGCGTCAGACCGCCGCGGCACCGCTGACGATCTCGGAGAGTTCCTTCGTGATCGCGGCCTGGCGCGTCTTGTTGTAGACGAGCTTCAGCTCGTTGATCAGGTTGCCGGCGTTGTCGGTCGCGGCCTTCATCGCCACCATGCGCGCCGACTGCTCGCTCGCCATGTTGTCGGCCACGGCCTGGTACACCAGCGCCTCGATGTAGCGCTTGAGCAGGTCGTCGATCACCGTCGGCGCGTCCGGCTCGTACAGGTAGTCCCAGGCGTGCTGGTTCGCGTCGGCCTGCAGCCGCTCGGCGCCCAGCGGCAGCAGCGGCTCGACCAGCGGCTCCTGCCTCATCGTGTTGACGAAGCGCGTGTAGCACAGGTACACGGCCGCGAGCTTGCCCTCGGCGTACTGGTCGAGCAGCAACTTCACCGGGCCGATCAGCTTGTCGAGGTGCGGCTTGTCGCCGAGCTGCACCACGTGGCTCACCACCTTCGCGCCGATGCGGTTCAGGAAGCCGTAGCCCTTGTTGCCGATGGCCACGGCCTCGATCTTCTGGCCCTGCGCCTCGATCTCGCGGAACTTGGCGGTGACCGCGCGCAGCAGGTTGGTGTTGAGGCCGCCGCACAAGCCCTTGTCGGTGGTCACGACGATGAAGCCGACCGTCTTCGCGGCCTCGTTCTTCAGCGTGAACGGGTGCTTGTACTCGGGGTTGGCCTGCGACAGGTTGGCCGCGATGTTGCGGATCTTGGTCGCGTAGGGCCGCGCCGCGCGCATGCGCTCCTGCGCCTTGCGCATCTTCGACGCGGCGACCATCTCCATCGCCTTGGTGATCTTCTTGGTGTTCTCGACACTCTTGATCTTGAGGCGGATTTCCTTGCCGGCTGCCATGGCCTTTGCTCCTGCTCGTGCGTCGGCGTCAGGCGAACGACTTCTTGAACGCCTCGATCGCCTTGGCGAGCTCCTCCTCGGCCGCCTTGTCCATCGCCTTGTCGGCCTCGAGCTTCTGCAGCAGCGCAGCGTGGCTGGACTTCAGGTGCTGGTGCAGGCCGTGCTCGAAGGCGAGGACCTTCTTGACGTCCACGTCGTCGAGGTAGCCCTTGTTGACGGCGAACAGCGACGCGGCCATCAGGCTGATCGGCAGCGGCGAGTACTGCGCCTGCTTGAGCATCTCGGTCACGCGCGCGCCGCGGTCGAGCTGCTTGCGCGTGGCCGCGTCGAGGTCGCTCGCGAACTGCGCGAACGCAGCCAGCTCGCGGTACTGCGCGAGGTCGGTGCGGATGCCGCCGGAGAGGTTCTTGATCAGCTTGGTCTGCGCCGCGCCGCCCACCCGCGACACCGAGATGCCGGCGTTGATGGCGGGCCGGATGCCGGCGTTGAACAGGTTGGTCTCGAGGAAGATCTGGCCGTCGGTGATCGAGATCACGTTGGTCGGCACGAACGCCGACACGTC
>CAZFET010000136.1:0-9227 GCA_964517545.1 uncultured Burkholderiaceae bacterium | reverse complement strand
GGAACTGGTCAACGCCGCCGAGGCCTTCGTCACGCAAGAGGGCTTCGGCAAGGACGCCGTCGCGCTGCCCGTCGACGAGCAGGCGCCGGCGGGCGCCGCGCCGCCGGTGCCCGACGCCGAGACGGGCGAGATCGTCAGCCCGCTCGCCGCCTTCCTCACGCACGCCGCGCTCGAGGCCGGCGACAACCAGGCGCAGGCCGGCGCCGACGCCATCCAGCTCATGACCGTGCACTCGGCCAAGGGCCTGGAGTTCGACCACGTGTTCATCACTGGGCTCGAGGAAGGGCTGTTCCCGCACGAGAACTCGCTGACCGACACCGACGGCCTCGAGGAAGAGCGCCGCCTCATGTACGTGGCCATCACGCGCGCGCGCAAGCGCCTGTACCTGAGCTTCAGCCAGACGCGCATGCTGCACGGCCAGACCCGCTACAACGTCAAGAGCCGCTTCCTCGACGAGCTGCCCGAGGGCGCGCTGAAGTGGATCACGCCGCGCACGCAGGGCTTCGGCTCCGGCTACGCACGCGAGTACCAGCAGGCCTGGGCGCGCGGCAGCGGCCTCGGCTCCATCGTCGGCGCCGGCCGCGTGGAGTCGCCCGCGCCGCCCGCCTACGTGCCGCGGCAGCCGCCGTCACACGGCCTGCGCACCGGCCAGAGCGTGTTCCACACCCGGTTCGGCGAGGGCGTCGTCGTCACGCTCGAAGGCAGCGGCACCGACGCGCGCGCGCAGGTCAACTTCGGCCGGCACGGGCTGAAGTGGCTGGCGCTGTCGGTGGCGAAGCTGACGCCGGTGAACTGAAGGCGCGAGGCGCGCGGCGTGCAATCCACTCGACCCGCACCGCCGGGCAAGCACCACGCAGGACGGGTCAGCGCTTCTTCCGGTCCTTGAACGACTGCACCGGCCCCAGATCCTCCACCAGCTTGACGATGCGCTGCCAATCGGCGCGGTCTTCGTCGACCGGCGGCCAGACACCCAGCAGCATCCTGCGGAACTCGGGGTCTTCCTTGGCCTTGGCTTCGATGCGGTCGATGACGTGCGGGCCGTGAGCGTCGATCAAGTTCTCCATCGGTCCCGCGGCAACAGCGCCCACGCGCCCTTCGTCGCCCTTGTCCGTCTGATTCCAGATCTCGAGCACGCACTGCCACATCAGGTCGGGGTCGGGATCGGAGCTCTTGAGAGCGTCCAGGATGCCGCTCGCCCAGTGCCCCTCGAGGTTCAGGTACGCGTCACGAGACGTGCCCGGCGTCCGGTCGAGCCGAGCCACTTCGTCTTGGTAGTCGTGCCACGCACGGGCGATCTCGCGAATGATGGTGTTCACGGGGGCTGCCTCGTGCCAGTGAGGGTCAGGGATCGCAGGCGCACGACGCGTACCGATTGGCATCTTCCTGAGAGACTTCTTTGCAGCGCTGCAGGGCGGCGTTGGTGTGTACGCAGTCCAGCTTGGAATGATCCGTCGGCGAACCGTCTCAGGGCAGATGGGGGACCGGCGTCCTGCTCGTCGTGCAAGCCCTCTACAGATTCGGCCCGCCGCGCAGGTCCTGCACCTTCTGCCACAGCTGCGGGCTCATCGAGCTCTGCCAGACCATGCGCAGCACGAGCCCGATCTACGCTGGTGGCTTGCAGCGTCCGACAAAGCACCACTTTCTCGTGTCGCTGGTCGTACTCATCGCCGCTGGCTATCTCGGGTACTTGAGCCTTCTTACGACAATCGACAGCGCCGCGATCGCGTACAGGCCAAGTGCGGTGAGCAAGATGCCGATGCCTGCGTCCACTGCAACCAGTGCCCACGGGTGGGCAGAGCCGACGAGTTCGCTGGCCATGTTGGACGACTCGTAGCCTTTGGGCCAACAGCAAGAACCGCTGGTGATCGTCCCGGCAACGATCATCCCGAGGTAGGTTCCGCCTACCAGACAAGCCGCCAGCACGAGGTGCGTCCCGAGCAGGCGCGCGGACACCCGGCGGCCGGCCGTGGCCACTGCCAGCGCGACGACGAGGGCCACCTGCAAGATCACCAGCACGCCAAGACCCCATCCCTCAGGCGCGTTCTCTGCCTGCATGTGCGCAGCATGGAGCGCGGCCAGCAGCGTCGACGCGGCCATGGCCACGAAAGCGACGACGCAGGCCAACTTGAGATTGATGCTCATTTGACGGGGCGCGAGGTAACGATCAACGTGACCGGGTTGCATGCGGCCTTCTTCAGCCTTGGCAATAGGGCGCGGTCCTTGTCGCCGAGATCGATGCACCCCGCGCTTCCGGGGACTCGTCCTCCGTGGATCATGAATCCTGAGCGGTGTTGGACAGGGTTCGACGGATCAGCGACGAGGTTGACGTAATAGGCCCCTTGGTCTCTCGCAAACGCAGGCCAGAATGGAGGTACGCCGCCGAGCACCCGATGACGCCACGCGGACTCATACACAGTCGCCGGATCGAACGTGTACCGCCCCGGCGGTATCGGCCCGAAGTTGACCGCGGTGTAGTCGGTCGAGCCACCCAGTCCCGAGGTGAACGGATACGCCGCCACCAGCTTGCCCGTCGCATCGTACAGGTGCAGCACTCCCAGATGCGCAACCAGCCCGTACCCCTGGCAACTCGCTGCCTGAGCATGGGCAGACGGGATCAGCTGGTGGATCAGCCGTGAGAACGGCGAGGTGCCAGAGCTTGGCGCCGTCGGGTATGCAGCGCGGTACACGTAGTCGTTGTTCACGCCGGTGATGTTGCCTAGGCTGTCGCGGGTGTAGGTCATCACGCCATCGGGCGTGCTCACGCTGCTCAGTCGCCCCGCGGCCGAGTAGCCGTAACCCGTGGCCACGCCGCCTCCGGTGCGGCTTGTGATGTAGCCGCGCGTCGAATAGGTGTAGGCGACAGGCTGGCCGTCGAAGGCTGTACCGGCCAGCACGCGGCCGTGGGGGTCGTGTTGGCTGTAGCGCTGGATCTTGTTGCCCCCCGTCACATCCGTGACGCGCGTCAGGTCCGCCGCGGCGTTGTAGGCCATCGTCCAGCGCTGCGTCTCCAGCGCAGTGCCACCCGGCGGCGTCTCGCGCTCGACCACCGTGCTCACCAGCCCCGCCGCGTTGTACGAGTACCCCGTCGCGTACGTGCTGCCGGTCTTGCCGGCGGAGAACTTCGCGGCCCCCGTGCCGTCGGTGGTGGCCGTCCAGCTCGAGCCCGTGGGCAGCCCCTTGGCCGAATAGCTCCACGCGCTGATGCGCCCCGGCTCGGCGCGCTGCGTCGGCAGGTTGAACGTCGCGTGCCAGCGCGTGCTGCTCACCGAGGTCGCCGCCGACAGCGGCGGGCGCGTGGTGGCGCTGTGGTAGCTGGCGGGGAAGGTGGCGCGTTCGACCTCGCGGCCCCGGGCGTCGTAGGCGAAGAAGGTGACCGAGCCGTCGTGCGCGATCTCGCGCAGCGTGCGGCCCTGCGCGTCGTACTCGGAGGCCTGCGCGGTGGCGCCGCACAGGCTGCACGGCGCGCTCAGGCTCGCGGGGCGCAGCACGCCGGAGTGGTTGACGAAACCGTAGCTGCGCGTGACGGGCGTGGCGCCGGAGTGGTCGGTCACCGTGGTCTGCCCCGGCGCGGGATACGCCAGGGTGAGCCGCTCGGCGCCGCCGGCCTTGGCCGTCTCCACCACGCGGGCCTGCGCGTCGTAGGCGTAGCTGCCGATGCGCACGCCGAGCTCGTCGGTGATGCCGGTCAGCGCGTGCGGATGGCGCGCGTCCTCGTAGTGGTAGCGCCGCAGGTGGCCGTCGGGCCAGGTCACGCTGGCCAGGTTGCCCGCCGCGTCGTACTCGTAGCGGGTGATCTCGCCGCCGGGAGCGCTCATCGTGGCGATGCGCCCGGCCGCGTCGTAGCCGAAGACGAGCTGCCGGCCGAAGGCATTGCGCACGCCGGCCAGCCGGCCGGCCGTGTCGTACTCCAGGGTCGTGCTCCAGCCGTGGCGCGCGCTCACGCCGAGCAGCCGGCCGCTCGCGTCGTACTGCTCGGTGCTGTCGTCGGCGAAGACCTTGAGCGTGAAGCCGCTGCGCTGGCCGGCCGCGTCGAGCACCTCGCTCAGCGTGTCGGCGCTGCCCGCCTGGGCGGCCCAGCCCGGCGCGCTGGCGGGTGCGCCGGCGGGTGCGCTGGCGGGCTGCGGCAGGAACACCGTCACGCTGCCGTCGGGGCGCACGGCGCGCACCTCGCCCGAAGGCAGCAGGCTCAGCCGCGCGTGCAGGTTGAAGCGCCAGCCGCCGCTCCACGTGGCGACGGGCGCCAGGCCGGCGGCGGCGCTGCCGTCGCTCCAGGTGCTGCGGTACAGGCGCCTGAGCTCCAGCGGCGCAGCACCGGCGCCGGCGTAGTCGGTCTCCTCGTGCAGCTTGCGTCCGGTGCCCGGCTGCACGGGGTTGCCGGCGGTGCAGCCGGTGGCCTCGACGGGCTGCGGCACGCACGAGGTGCGGCTCGCGTCGGGCTGGTGGCCGGGGCTGCAGGTGCAGGTGCTGCCGGTGAGGGTGGCGTGGGCGGGGCACGATGGCGTCGCGCGAACGGTGCCCCACACCGTGACCGCCTGGGTGTTGTAGGCGCCAATTCCGCTCGACGGCCTGTCGTAGTAGCAGGCAAATCCCCACCCGAAACCCGGCACGAGCACGACTTGCCGTCCGATGGCGTTACAGGTGTCGAGGTTGTCCGGTCCGACGACGAACCCGGAGCCACCGTTCCAAGTCCAGTCCCAGCGAGTTGAACCCTCGACGGTGCCTGCGGCGTTGGCACTGCAGATGTTGCCCCACGCCAGCACCAGCGCCAGCAGCATGCGTCGCATGCTTCCTCCCTCTGCTCGTTTTGATGTGCGCGCGAGTGTGGCGAGGCCGCGCCGTGGCGTCAACCGCCGTCGCTCGACTCCTGCGTGCCAGCGAGCGCTGCCCGCGGCATCGCACTCAACCCTGCGGCCCCAGCATCCGCCGCGCGTCCACCCACGCATCGAACTGCTCGGCGCTCACGTGGCTGAGCGCGAGGGCGGCTTCGCGCAGGCCGAGGCCGTGCGCGTGCGCGTGCTTGGCGATCTGCGCGGCGCGGTCGTAGCCGATGTGCGGGGCGAGCGCGGTCACGAGCATCAGCGAGCGGCCGACGAGTTCTTGCAGGCGCTCGGGGTTCGGCTCGAGACCGGCGACGCAGTGGCGCGCGAAGCTCGTCATCGCGTCGCCGAGCAGGCGCACGCTGTCGAGCACGTCGTGCGCGATCAGCGGCTTGTAGACGTTGAGCTCGAAGTGGCCCTGGCTCGCCGCGAAGCCGATGGCCGCGTCGTGGCCGAAGACCTGCGCGCACACCATCGTCAGCGCCTCGACCTGCGTCGGGTTCACCTTGCCCGGCATGATCGAACTGCCGGGCTCGTTCTCGGGCAGGCGCAGCTCGCCGAAGCCGGCGCGCGGGCCGCTGCCCATGAGGCGGATGTCGTTGCCGATCTTGGTGAGCGCCGCCGCGAGCATGCGGCACGCACCGTGGAACGACACGAGCGCCTCGTGCCCCGCCATCGCCGCGAACAGGTTGTCGGCCTGCACGAACGGATGGCCCAGGCGCGACGCGAGCCGCGCCGCGACGCGCGCGCCGAACTCGCGGTGCGTGTTGAGCCCGGTGCCGACCGCCGTGCCGCCGATGGCCAGCGCGTGCACGCGCTGCAGCGACTCGCGCAGCGCGGCCTCGCACAGCTCGAGCTGGGCGACGTAGCCCGAGAACTCCTGGCCCAGGGTGACCGGGGTCGCGTCCTGCAGGTGCGTGCGCCCGATCTTCACCAGCGACCCGAACGCGTCGGCCTTCGCGCGCAGCGCGTCGCGCAGCCCGGCCAGCGCGGGCAGCAGCCGCGCGTGTGCCTGCGCCACCACCGCCACGTGCATGGCGGTGAGGAACACGTCGTTCGACGACTGGACCATGTTCACGTCGTCGCTCGGGTGCACCGGGCGGCGGCCGACGCGCGCCCCGCCGAGCTGCTCGCTCGCGAGCTGGGCGAGCACCTCGTTGACGTTCATGTTCGTCTGCGTGCCCGAGCCGGTCTGCCAGACCGACAGCGGGAACTCGGCGTCGAACTCGCCGGCCGCCACGCGCTCGGCCGCGCCGGCGATGGCCTGCGCCTTGGCGGCGTCGAGGCGGCCGAGCTCGAGATTGACGAGCGCCGCGGCCCACTTCACCCACGCGAGCGCGTGCACCACCGCGATCGGCATGCGCTGCTCGCCGATGGCGAAGAAGCGCAGGCTGCGCGCGGTCTGCGCGCCCCACAGCGCGTCGACGGGCACGTCGATCGGCCCGAAGCTGTCGGTCTCGATGCGGGTGTCGGGACGGGGGTGGGGACGGGGGTCGGGACGCGGGTCGGCCATGACGCGACGAGCGTACCGCAGCGCAGGCCGCGGCGCAGGGCTACTTCGCGGCGGCTTCGTCGTCGTCGTCGGAAACGGCGTCGATGGTCTTCTCGATCACCTTGCCGGTGACCTTGACGCCGGTGGACACCACCGCGCCGCCCACCGAGATGGCCGCGCCGGCCGCGGCGCCGGCGACGTTGATCACGGCGCAGCCCTGCAGCAGCAGGGCCGGTGCGGCGAGCGCGAGGGCGGCGACGACGGGGCGAGGAATGGACATGGGGCGCGGCGACCGTGACGCTTCGATTGTCGACGGGCATCACGGCCGCGCCGGTGACAAGGTGTCACGCCGCCGTCACGGCCGGGTCATGGCGGCTTCACGGGTGCTGCCCACCATCGCGCGCTGTCCGCACTCCAAGCCCGCAACCCTTGCCCACGAGGCCCACGCGATGAACCGACCCGTCGATCTGCCGTTCACCCGATCACACGACTGCCTCGATCCAGAGGACTGCAACACGTCGTCCAACCAGAGCTTTGCGCAGATGCTCGATGCGCGACTGAGCCGGCGCTTCATGCTGCGCGGCGGGGTCGGCACCGCCGTGGCCGCGCTGTTCGGCGGCGTGAGCCTGTCGGCGTGCGGCGGCGGAAGCGACGACCCGGCGCCGGCGGTGTCGGGCAACGCGCTGCAGAAGCTCGGCTTCGCCGCCGTGCCCAAGAGCCTGGCCGACGCGGTGTGCGTGCCGGCCGGCTACACCGCCGCCGTGCTGTACGCGCTGGGCGATCCGCTCACGGCCGCCACGCCGGCCTTCGCCAACGACGGCAGCGATGCCGCTTACGACCAGCGTGCCGGCGACCATCACGACGGCATGGAGTACTTCGGCTTGTCGGCCGCCGGCACGCGCGACCCGAACAGCAGCGAGCGCGCGCTGCTGGGCATCAACCACGAAGCGCTGACCGACCACTTCCTGCACGTGGCCGGCGCGAGCCCGCGCCCGCGTCCGGCGGCCGAGAGCGACAAGGAGATCGCCGCGCACGGCGTGTCGATCGTCGAGGTGATGAAGACCGGCGGCACGTTCGCGTACGTGAAGGACTCGGCGTTCAACCGCCGCGTCACGCCGCTCACGCCGATGCAACTGAGCGGCCCGGCGCGCGGCCACGCGCTGATGAAGACGAAGTACTCGAACGACGGCACGGCCTGCCGCGGCACGATCAACAACTGCGGCACCGGCGTCACGCCGTGGGGCACCTTGCTCACCGGCGAGGAGAACTGGGCCGGCTACTTCACGCGCGGCGCCGCCGACGACGCCGCGCGTGGCCTCGACAAGAGCGTCGCGTCACTCAACCGCTACGGCCGCGCGCAGGGCGCGGCCAGCCGCCACGGCTGGGAGATCAGCGGCGCCGACGACCGCTACGCGCGCTGGAACATCGGCAGGACGGGCGCCTCGGCCGACGGCAGCGACGACTACCGGCACGAGCTCAACACCTTCGGTTGGGTCGTCGAGATCGACCCGTACGACAAGACCCGGGCGATCAAGAAGCGCACCGCGCTCGGCCGCTTCGCGCACGAGAGCGCGCACTTCTCGAAGCCGGTGGCCGGCAAGCCGCTGGCGGTGTACATGGGCGACGACTCGCGCGGCGAGTACATCTACAAGTTCGTGTCGACCGCCGGCTGGGACGAGGCCGACGCCGATGCGGCCGACCGCATCGGCAGCGGCGACAAGTACCTCGACGCGGGCAGGCTCTACGTCGCGAAGTTCGAGGCCGACGGCAGCGGGCAGTGGATCGAGCTGAGCATCGCCCACCCCGCGATCGCCGGCTACGCGGGCTACGCCTTCGCCGACCAGGCCGACGTGCTGGTCAACGCGCGCCTGGCGGCCGACGCGGTGGGCGCGACGAAGATGGACCGGCCCGAGTGGTGCGCCGTGCATCCGGCCACCGGCGAGGTCTACTACACGCTCACCAACAACGCCAACCGCAAGATCGAGCCGGCGTTGTCGTCGCAGGTGGCGGTGGACCCGGCCAACCCGCGCGCGTACCGCGACTCGTTCGCCGGCGGCGCGGCGGGCTCGCCCGGCAACGTCAACGGCCACATCCTGCGCCTGGCCGAGGCGGGCGGCGACGCGGCCGCCACCACGTTCACGTGGGACGTGTACCTGTTCGGCGCTCAAGCCGACGCCGACCCCGCGACGATCAACCTCTCGGGCCTCACCACCGAGCAGGACTTCTCCAGCCCCGACGGCCTCTGGTTCAGCCGGTCGACCGGGCTGTGCTGGATCCAGACCGACGACGGCGCGTACACCGACGTGAGCAACTGCATGATGCTCGCCGGCATTCCCGGCAAGGTCGGCGACGGCGCGAAGGCGACCTTGAACTACACCAAGGGCGACGGCAGCACGCTCGCCGTGGACACGTACGTCGGCAGGAAGCCGACCGCCGACACCTTGAAGCGCTTCCTCGTCGGGCCGGTCGACTGCGAGATCACCGGCATCTGCGAGACGCCCGACGGCAAGGCGATCTTCGTGAACATCCAGCACCCCGGCGAGTCGATCGCGCGCGCCGACGTGGGCGACCCGACGAAGTACCTGAGCCACTGGCCGGGCAATGCCGGCTACGGACCCGGTGGCGCGACGGCCCGGCCGCGCTCGGCGACCGTCGTGATCACGAAGGACGACGGCGGCCGGATCGGCAGCTGAGCCCGGCGCCGGCCACGTCGCGCGTCACGACAGCGGCGCCGCCGGCGGCGGAGGGGTGACGTCCTCGCCGTCGGCGCTGAAGCAGTCGTTGAACGTGAAGTACAGCGACGCGTAGAAGACGGTCGAGAAGGTCAGGCCGGCCGGCAGCGCGATCAGCGCGACCAGTTCGCGCACGCCGAATAGCGCAAGCAGCACGCCGGTCACCATGCCGAAGCCGGCGATCGA
>CAZFET010000135.1:0-9250 GCA_964517545.1 uncultured Burkholderiaceae bacterium | reverse complement strand
CATCAGCGGCGCGGTGATCATGAAGATCACCAGCAGCACCAGCATCACGTCGATCAGCGGCGTCATGTTGATGTCGCTCATCGGCGCGGGGCCGCTGCGGCGTTCGAGTCGGCCGAACGACATGGCGCGCTCAGGACTCGCGTGCCGCGTCGGCCAGCAGCTCGCGCAGGTCGTGCGCGAAGCCTTCGAGCTCGGCCTCGCAGGCGGCGATCCACTTGCCGAACAGGTTGTACGCCAGCACCGCCGGGATCGCGACGGCGAGGCCTGCGGCCGTCATGATCAGCGCCTCGCCGACCGGGCCGGAGACCTTCTCGATGGTGATCGAGCCCGACGCGGCGATGCCGACCAGCGCGTGGTAGATGCCCCAGACGGTGCCGAACAGGCCGACGAAGGGCGCGGTCGCGCCCACCGACGCGAGCAGCACCTGACCGAACTGCAGATGAGCGAGCGCGCCGTGCAGCGCGTCGCGCAGCCGCCGCGTGAGCTGCGACTCGAGCCGGCCGTGCGACTCGAGCGTGTCGCCCGCGGCCGGCGCCGTGGCCGCGTCGAGCAGCGGCGCGAGCACGCCTTCGCGGTCCAGCGCGGCCACGCGCTCGCGGCCGCCGGCCAGCGACGGGGCCGACCAGAACGCCGGCACCGCGCGGCCGATGTCGCGCTGCGCGCGGCGCAGCACCCAGCCCTTCCAGAAGATGACGACCCAGGCGCTGACCGACATGGCCAGCAGCAGCAGCGCGACCGCGCGCGCGATCGCGTCGGACTGCGCCCAGAACGCGCCGAAGCCCTGCATGCCGGTCAGGCCAGGCCGAGCACGTGCTGCATGCCGAACAGGCCGCGCGGCTTGTCGGCCAGGAAGCGCGCCGCGCGCAGGCTGCCTTGCGCATAGGTGGCGCGGCTCGACGACTTGTGCGTGATCTCGATGCGCTCGCCGGTGCCGGCGAACAGCACGGTGTGGTCGCCGACGATGTCGCCGCCGCGGATGGTGGCGAAGCCGATCGTCGACGGGTCGCGTTCGCCGGTCACGCCCTCGCGACCGTAGACCGCGCAGGCCTTCAGGTCGCGGCCGAGCGCGGCGGCCACCGTCTCGCCCATCGCGAGTGCGGTGCCGCTCGGCGCGTCGACCTTGTGGCGGTGATGCGCCTCGACGATCTCGAGGTCGTAGCCGGTCGCCAGCGCGCGCGCGGCGGTGTCGAGCAGCTTGAGCACGACGTTGACGCCGACGCTCATGTTCGGCGCCATCACGATGGCCAGGTGTTCGGCGTGCGCGGCGATCCGCGCCTTCTGCGCGTCGCTGAAGCCGGTGGTGCCGATCACGGCCTTCACGCCGTGACGGCGGCACGCGTCGAGGTGCGCGAGCGTGCCCTCGGGCCGCGTGAAGTCGATCAGCACCTGCGCCGCGGCGAGCCCCGCGTCGAGGTCGGACGTGATCGCGATGCCGCTGCTGCGGCCGAGGAAGGCCGCGGCGTCCTGGCCGAGGGCGGGGCTGCCGGCGACGTCGAGCGCGCCGGCCAGCGTGAGGTCCGGTGCGGCGAGCACGGCCTCGATCAGCATGCGGCCCATGCGGCCGGAGGAGCCCGCGACGGCGACCCTCATGGGGACGTGGCTCCCACGCCCGCACGCGGCGCGCCGCCGCGGTCCCCCGAGGGGGCGCTCGTGCCTCCGGACAGCCCGACGGCGCTCATGAGCGCGGCTCCAGCGGCGGGTACTCGCGCGCCGGGCCGGCGGGCGCCGGCGTGGTGGCGGCCTCGGGACGCGCCGGCACGGGCAGCGCCTTGCGTTCTTCGTCGCTCAGTTCGAGCCTGGGCACGCGGCCGGGCTTCACGGTGGTGATCGCGGCGACGAACTCGCGCTCGCTGGGCAGGTCGCCGGCCTCGATGCTCTTGAGCGCGTCGCCCTCGAAGCGCACCACCACGCTGCGGCGCTGCGGCTCGGCGCCCTGGCGGCGGATGGTGAACACGTAGTCCCAGCGGTCGGCGTGGAACACGCTGGCGAGCAGCGGCGAGCCGAGCACGTCGCGCACCTGCTCGCGCGTCATGCCGGGCCGCACGGCCTCGACCTGCTCCTTGGTCAGCACATTGCCCTGCACCACCTCGACGCGGTACGGCGTGAGCACGCCCAGCAGGTTGTCCGACGACTGCAGCGACGAGCAGCCGGCGAGCAGCGCCATCGTGAGGCAGGCAGGGAACAGTCGACGCATGGCACGCGGGTCGGTCGAAATGATGGGATCATTCTAGCGGCGGGGGCACCGCATCCCCCGAGCGCGACCACGCCATGAACCGAGCCGAAGAACTCAAGAGCAGCGGCCTGAAGGCCACCTTGCCGCGCATCAAGATCCTCGAGCTGTTCCAGCGCTCGACGCAGCGCCACATGACGGCCGAGGACGTCTACAAGGTGCTGCTGGCCGACGGCGCCGACATCGGGCTGGCCACCGTGTACCGCGTGCTGATGCAGTTCGAGCAGGCCGGGCTGCTGTCGCGCCACCACTTCGAGTCGGGCAAGGCGGTGTTCGAGATCAACGAAGGCAAGCACCACGACCACCTGGTGTGCCTGGACTGCGGCCGCGTCGAGGAGTTCTACGACGCCGAGATCGAGCAGCGCCAGCAGGCCATCGCGCAGTCGCGCGGCTTCGAGCTGCAGGAACACTCGCTCGCGCTGTACGCGAGCTGCCGCAAGAAGGCGTGCCCGCACCGGCCGAAGTGACGGCGTGCGGCGGCGGCGCTCAGCCGCCGTCGCTGTCGCGCATCGCCTTCTGGTGGCGCTCGATGAATTCCTTGTAGGTGTCGATGCCGCGCAGCTGCAGCACGGTGTTGCGCACCGCGGCCTCGACGAGCACGGCAAGGTTGCGCCCGGCATCCACCGCGATGATGACCTTGCGCACCGGCACGTCGAGGATCTCCTCGTACAGCGGCTCGTAGGGCAGGCGCTCGAACTCGCGCTCGAGCGTTTCCTTGCGCACCAGGTGCACCAGCAGCTTCAGGCGCATCTTCCGCCGCACCGCGGTCTCGCCGAAGATGGCCTTGATGTCGAGCAGCCCGATGCCGCGCACCTCGAGCAGGTTCATCAGCAGCTCGGGGCAGCGGCCCTCGAGCGAGGTCTGCGACACGCGGTACAGGTCGACCACGTCGTCGGCCACGAGGCCGTGGCCGCGCGAGATGAGTTCGAGCCCGAGTTCGCTCTTGCCGAGGCCCGACTCGCCGGTCAGCAGCACGCCGAGGCCGAGGATGTCCATGAACACGCCGTGGCGCGTGGTGCGGTCGGCGAAGTGCTGGCTGAGGTAGGAGCGCAGCACGTCGATCACGTGCCCGGCCGACTCCTGCGTGACGAACAGCGGGATCTCGGCGCGCTCGCACATCGCCACCAGCCGGTCGGGCGGTGTCTGCGCGTCGGCGACCACCAGCACCGGAGGCTCGAGGGTCACGATGCGCGAGATGCGCCGCTCCTGGTCCTCGGGCGGGCAGTCCGACAGATAGCGCACCTCGCGCCGGCCGACGATCTGCACCCGGTACGGGTGGATGTAGTTCAGGTTGCCGACCAGGTCGGCGGGCGACTGCGCGTCACGGATCGCCGCTTCCTCGAAGTGCCGCTCCGGGTGGGCGTGTCCTGCGATCCACTCCCAGCCCAGCGCTTCGCGGTGCTCCTCGAACAGCGCCTCGGCGCTGATGACGGTGGGCCTCACGCGTCCGGCGCCGGACTCCACCAGCGCGCCGGCCGCGATCGCGGCGTGCAGCGCGGCGGCGTCGCCGTCGGCCTTCAGGCGCTCGCGCAGCTCGCGGTCGGACAGCATCTCGGCGATCTCCGACAGGATCTCGAGGTGCCGTTGCGTCGCCGCCTCGGGCACCAGCAGGAAGATCAGCAGGCTGACCGGCTCGTCGTCGGGGGCGTCGAAGGCGATCGGCTGCTGCACGCGGATCACCGCGGCCAGCGGATTCTTCAGCCCCTTGATGCGGCCGTGCGGGATGGCCACGCCGTGGCCGAGGCCGGTGGAGCCGAGTCGCTCGCGCGCGAACAGGTTGTCGGTGACGGTCGCACGCGCGATCGCGTGCAGGTTCTCGAACAGCAGCCCGGCGTGCTCGAACACGCGCTTCTTGCTCGTGGCGTCCACGTTCACCAGCACGTTGCTGGCAGGCAGGATGGCGGCGAGACGGTTCATTCGAAGCGCAGCGCCGTTTCGAGCTAAGCCTTGGTCGGACGCTGTCCAGTGACAGGACGATGAATTATAGGAATCGCTTTGCGGTGCAGCATGCAACGCCGACCCCCTCGAATGAGATGACCGGGTATTGCGGCACGCGAGCAACGCATGGGGCCAAAACGAAGGCGGCCCGCAGGCCGCCTGAACGTTGTTGTCAGTTCCGCGTCAGCCGGCGGTGCCTGAGTCGAGGCGCCGCGGCGCGAGGTGATGGTGCTCCTGCACCTTCTCCTTGTGGCGGCAGACCTGCCGGTCGAGCTTGTCCATGAGCTGGTCGATCGCGGCGTACAAGTCCTCGTGCGAGTTCTCGACGAAGATGTCCTTGCCCTTCACGCGCAAGGTGACCTCGGCCTTCTGCCGTCGGTCCTTCTCCTTCAGCTTCTCGATCGAGAGCAGCACGTTGATGTCCACCACCTGGTCGAAGTGACGTGTCACGCGATCCAGCTTCGTGAGCACATACTCTCGCAAAGCTGGCGTGACTTCGAGGTGGTGTCCGCTGATCGTCAGATTCATGAGTCCTCCTTTCGAGTGCGGGACGGGGGGTACGGCGGGGAGGGTGACGACCCACGAGCGGCAAGCGCTCCGGAGGCGGGGTCGGCCGAATCAGTGTGCTCCCGATGCCCGGCACTGGCAAGCCGCCGACACCCTCCGACACAAGGCTCCTGCGCGGCGGCAAAGCGGCGTGCGCTGCGTACACTGACCGGCTGCATGGACCGCTACCTGAGCATCGAGGCGTTCGTGAGGGTCGCGCAGGCGCAAAGCTTCGCCGAGGCGGCGCGCCAGCTCAGGCTGTCGAAGTCCGTGGTGACCACCCGGGTGCAGCAGCTCGAAGACCTGCTCGGCGGACCGCTGTTCCATCGCACCACGCGCGCCGTGCGCTTGTCGGAGATGGGCCAGGCCTTCTTCCGCGACTGCCAGGAGCTCGTCACCCGCACCAACGAGATCGTCGACCAGATGCGCGAGGTGCGCGGCTCGCCGGCCGGCTTGCTGCGCGTGCACGCGCTGACCGGTTTCGTGATCGGACACCTGGGCCAGCTGCTGCGCGACTTCCAGGAGCGCTACCCGGAGATCACGCTCGACTTGTTCGTGAGCGACGCGGTGATCGACCCCGTGAAGCAGGGCTTCGACGTCGCGCTGCAGATCTTCCCGCCGGCCTCCGACGAGCTCGTGGCGCGACGCCTGTTCCACGTGCGGCGGGTGTTCTGCGCCTCGCCCGAGTACCTCAAGCGCCACGGCACGCCCAAGCAGCCGCGCGACCTGTACGGCCACCGCCTCGGCCTGTACTCCAACTACCCGACGCGCGACCGCTGGATCTTCCATCCGGAGCGCGGCGAGCCGGTGGTGCTCGAGCTCAAGGCCGCGCTGCTGAGCAACAGCGTGCACCTGCTGCGCGACTACGGGTGCGAGCACGCCGGGATCGTCTGCATCCCGACCCTGGTCGCGTCGGAGCCGGTGCTCGACGGACGGCTGAAGGTGGTGCTGGGCGACTTCGCGCTCAGCGCGTTTCCGCTGTCGGTGGTGTATCCGCGCACCCAGCGCAGCGCCTTCAAGCTCAAGCTGTTCATCGAGACCCTGGTCGCCAGTTTCCCCGGCGAGCCGCCGTGGGACCGCGAGCTGATCGCGCGCGGCCTGATCGACCGCCGGCTGGTCGGCTGACGCTCGATCGGCCCCGGGCGCGTCGCCCGCCACGGCAGACCGCAGACGCCCCTCGGGTTATCCCTCGGAATTGTTCGACATTACCGAACAATCCGGTCGCCCTGCGCGGCCTACCGGGGGCGGGAGCCGCTTCCTAGACTGACTCGCATCCCCAGACCCGATGGAGCGAGACATGACAGCCGTGGCCTACCAGACGCGATTCGGATCGCTGAAGTCGTACGAGAAGGGCGGCGTGCAGCCCATCGACGACGACGTCCGCCACTACGCCTTCTCCAACTGCTTCGAGATCGCCGGGCGCAGCAAGCCCTACGAGCGCGTGGTGTTCGGGCAGAACCAGATCTACGTGCTGGAGTGCCTGCGCGCCGAGGGCGACTCGCCCTGGTACACCTGCGCGCACGACGAGTTCGCGCTGGTGATGGACGGCGAGGTGGAGATCCACCTCGTCAAGCTCGACACCGCGCAGACCGTGCGCGACGCCGAGAAGAACGGCGCCGTGCTGGTGGCCGGCGAGCCGCGCGGGCCGAAGATGGGCTGGATGAAGCTCGGGCGCGGCCACCAGGGCCTGCTGCCGAAGAACACCGCCTACCGCTTCGTCGTTCGCGGCGAACCCGGCGTGGTGATCGTGCAGACCTGCAAGGGCGAGCTCAGCGTCGAGCGCTGGGCGCAGATCTGCCAGACCGCCTGAACGGCCGTCGCGGCCCCTGCGACGCCCGACGATCCGGCCACGAACCAACGGCCACGAACGACCGGCCACGACCGACCGACCACCACCGACCGGCCACGACCGACGCTTTCCGGAGACCCGACATGAACGCACCTGCCGACCTCGCCGAGGTCATCGCCTCCGCGCCCGATCCGACCATGGGCTACCGCAGCTTCACGCTCGGCGGCTTCAGCTTCCGCCGCGACGAGTACTTCGCGCACATCGGCTGGCGCACGCAGGACGGCCGGCCGCTGTCGCACACCATGGACATCGGCCACTTCCTGCGCGCGCTGATGCGCGACGTGGCCTGGGGCTTCTTCTACGGCGGCGTCAACTTCGATCACGTCGTCGGCACCACCAACCACTACAAGACCGTGGACCTGTACGCCGGCACCTACAACGGCACCATGAAGGCCGCCGGCGTCGACCGGCTGGAGAACTTCCCCACCGAGCAGATCGCGGCCACCTTCGCGCAGATGCTCGACGACTGGACCAACGAAGGCTTCGACCCCTTCGCCGCGCCGCAGGAGACCGGCTCGCCCTACGGCCGCAAGCGCGGCCACAACAAGCCCGCGATCACCCGCGCGCGCGAACTCGCCAAGCGCTGCGTCGGGCTGAAGGACGACCTGCCGCTGCGCACCGACGCGCGCGGCGCGCCGGTCAACCGCGCGTTCGCCGACGTGCCGCAGGAGCAGCCCGAGCTGCACCCCGAGCCCGGCTTCGAGCACGAGGTGCACGCGTTCAACCTGTTCGGCTTCCTGTCGCGCAGCCCGGTGACGTGGAACCCGTCGTTCACGTCGGTGGTGAAGTACAGCTTCATGTGCCCCACCCCCGAGGAGCACATCCTGCCGATCATCCACGCCAACGACCGCGTCGAGTGGTTCTTCCAGATGAGCGACGAGATCCACTGGGACTGCGCCGACAAGACGACCGGCAGGCCGCTCGCGCGCGTGATCATGAAGGCCGGCGACATGGCCGCGATGCCGGCGTACTGCCGCCACCAGGGCTACAGCCCGAAGCGCTCGATGCTGCTGGTGTGGGAGAACGGCTCGCCCAGTCTCGTCTACGAGATCCAGAAGGGCGAGAGCCCCGAAGTGCCGGTGAAGTTCTGACGGCCGCGCACCGGGAGCGCCTCATGAGTCTCGCGGACATCCAGGCCGCGGCGGGCCTGCGCACGCCGATCCGCCACCAGCTGTTCATCGGCGGGCGCTTCGTCGACGCGGCCGACGGCCGCACGCAGCCGACGCTGAACCCGCACGACAACTCCGTCATCGCCGAGGTCGCGATGGCCGGCCGCGACGACGTCGACCGCGCGGTGGCCGCCGCGCAGGCGGCCTTCCCGGCGTGGAGCCGCATGGCCGCGGCCGAGCGCGGGCGCCTCCTGCTGAAGCTCGCCGACCTGATCGAGGCCCACGCCGAGGAGCTGGCGCGGCTGGAGTCGCTCGACACCGGCCACCCGATCCGCGACTCGCGCGGCCTCGACGTGCCGCGCACCGCGGCGTGCTACCGCTACTTCGGCGGCATGGCCGACAAGTTCCAGGGCGAGACCATCCCCGTCGAGGCCGGCTTCCTCAACTACACCTTGCGCGAGCCCGTCGGCGTGGTCGGCCAGGTGGTGCCGTGGAACTTCCCGCTCATGTTCACGAGCTGGAAGATGGCGCCCGCGCTGGCCGCCGGCAACACCATCGTGATGAAGCCGGCCGAGATCACGCCGCTCACCAGCCTGAAGATCGCCGAGCTGATGGCCGAGGCCGGCCTGCCCGACGGCGTGGTCAACATCGTGCCCGGCCTCGGCAGCGTGGCCGGCCAGTCCATCGCCGAGCATCCGGCGATCGCCAAGGTCGCGTTCACCGGCAGCACCGCCACCGGTCGGCGCGTGGTGCAGGCCAGCGCCGGCAACCTGAAGAAGGTGCAGCTCGAGCTCGGCGGCAAGGGCCCGAACATCGTGTTCGACGACGCCCACCTCGCCGCCGCGGTCAACGGCAGCGCGTGGGCGATCTTCCACAACCAGGGCCAGGCCTGCATCGCCGGCTCGCGGCTCGTGCTGCACGAAAGCATCGCCGACGCCTTCCTCGAGAAGTTCGTGGCGCTGGCGCGGTCGATCCGCCTCGGCAACCCGCTCGATCCGGCCACCGAGATGGGCCCGCTCACGAGCGCGCAGCACCAGCAGCGCGTGCTGTCCTACGTCGACGTCGCCCGCGCCGAAGGCGGCGAGCTGCTGGCCGGCGGCACGCGCCCCGGCGGCGCGCTCGCGCGCGGCTGCTACGTCGAGCCCACCATCGTGCGCGCGAAGAGCCGGCACGACCGCGTCGCGCAGGAGGAGGTGTTCGGCCCCTTCGTCACCGTGCTCACGTTCCGCAGCGACGACGAGGCGCTGCAGATCGCCAACGGCACCGACTACGGTCTGGGCAGCGGCCTGTGGACGCGCGACCTGCAGCGCGCGCACCGCTTCGCGCGCGAGCTGCACGCCGGCATGGTGTGGATCAACTCGTACAAGCGCGTGAACCCCGGCTCGCCGTTCGGCGGCGTCGGCCAGTCGGGCTACGGCCGCGAGATGGGCTTCGACGCGATGCGCGAGTACACGCAGGTCAAGAGCGTGTGGGTCAACATCGACGCGCAGATCCCGCCGTGGTACCCGCGATGAGCGTCGCCATGCGGGTCGCGACGAGGCGCATCGGCATGCCCTTCGACAGGCTCAGGGCGAACGG
>CAZFET010000134.1:0-9292 GCA_964517545.1 uncultured Burkholderiaceae bacterium | reverse complement strand
TCGCCCTTCGCGTGCCCGCTGCGCGTCGAGCCATCGCTGCTCGCGCTCGCGCCATCCGAGATGCCAGTTCCGCGCATGGCGCGCGACGTCGCCGCGCGCGAGGCCGGGCAACGCGACGGGCCGGGCCGCGTCGTCGCGGCCGGCGGCGATCGCCGCATCGAGCGCGCGTTGCAGCGCGTGCCAGTAGCGCTGCTGGCGCTCGAGGTCTCCGACGCCGCCCGGCGGTCCCTGCTCGCCGACCCAGCGCGCGACGCCGTCGCGCCGCGCGGCGCCGCGCAACGTGCGCGTTGCCTCGCGCATCGACGCGAGCGACGCGTCGCGCAGGTCCGGCGCCGCGCCCACCCACAGCAGCCCGTGCGCGAGCGCGACGTTCGACGGCGCGTGCCGCAGCAGCGTCGCGGGCGCGTCGGTGCCGCGCGCCACGACCTGCCAGCGCCACGGCCCGATCGTGCCGCGGCCGGGCGCGTCCTGCGGCAAGGCGGCCGGCACCCGCACCGCGCGTTCGTCGAGACCATCGCCCGCGGCGCCGATGCGCTCGCGCAGTCGCGCCACGCAGCGCGGGCACTGCGTGCGCATCGCCTCGGCCACCGGCGCGGCGGCCCACAGCCGGGCGCCGTCGAACGCCGCGTTGCCCATCACCAGTTCGGGGTGCGGCCACGGGTCGATCACGTCGGTGACCGCCACGCCGAAGCGCTCGCGCACCGCGCAGGCCACGCGCGCGCCGAAGGCCGGCGTCGGGCCGCTGCCCACGAGCCAGGTGCGCGCGCCGTCGCGCGCCAGCACGAGGTTCGACGTGAAGCCGCCGTTGGCCGGCGTCGATTCCGCGGCGTGCGCGCGCAGCAGCCACAGCTGCGGCCCGAGCCGCTCGAAGCGCAACGCGGCGGCGTCGCAGCCTGCACGGGCCGTCCTTTCCGACAGCGCGCCCCGCGCGACCTCCGCGATCGACGCGACGAGCGCTCTCGAGCGCGACGGCGCGCTCGTGGGCGGAGGTCCGTGCGCCAGCGCGCCTCGGGTTTGCCCTGTGCCAGGCTCGCACGCAGCCGCTGCGCCGCGTAGCAAAGTACCCGCATGGAAGCGCGGCCGGGCCCTCCGCACACTGCGGCACATGACTTGCACGGTGGCATGCGCGACGAAGGCGACGAACAACATGCAGGGCGACAAGCAATCCGCCGGCCCGCGGGCGACGCGGGAGGGGGGAGCGACGTGAAGATTCTGGTGCGGGGATCGGCCGAGACCTCGGGCGGCACCGCCGCGCCCGCGAGCGAGGCGCAGCCGCGCACGCGCAGCGGACTCGCGGTGGCCGCCACCGACGGCCGGCGCTGGGTGCTGATCAACGCGTCGCCCGACATCGGCGAGCAACTGCGCGAGCGCCCCGAGCTGTCGGCCGATCTCGCCGCGGCGCCCGCGCGGCCGGTGATCCTCACCAGCGCCGAGATCGACACGACCGCGGGACTGCTGAGCCTGCGCGACGGCGCGCCGCTGGAGCTGTACGCGACACCCAGCGTGTTCGAGGACCTCACCGGCGCGCTGCCGCTGGTGGCGGTGCTGCAGCACTACTGCGGCGTGCGCTGGCACCTGCTGGCGGTGGCCGGCGAGCAGCGCCGGCACGCCTTCGCGATCGCCGGCCTCGAGCCCCTGCGCTTCGAGGCGCTGGCCATGCCCGGGCGGGCGCCGCGCTACACCGAGCGCGGCCTCGATCCGGCGGCGGGCGACCACATCGCGCTGCGCATCACCGACCAGTCGACCGGACAGCAGCTCGTCTACGCGCCGGGCTTCGAGCGCGTGGGCCCCGAGGAGTTCGAGCACCTGCACGACGCGGACTGCCTGCTGGTCGACGGCAGCGGCTGGCTCGCGCGCGCGCCGCAGCGGCCGCCGCTGTCCGACCTGCTGGCGCGTTCGCGCGCGGCGCGCAAGGTGCTGCTGCACCTGGACGGCGACCACCCGCTGCTCGACGAGCGCCACCCCGAGCGCGCGGCGCTCGCGGCCGGCGGCATCGAGGTCGCCTTCGACGGCATGGAGATCGTGCTGTGAGCGCCGTCGCCGGGAGTGCGGCCGACGCCGCGGTGCATGCGGGCACCCTGCTCGCGTGCGAAGGGCTCACCAAGCGCTACGGCAGCCGCACGGCGCTCGACGCGCTCGGCTTCTCGCTCGCCCCGCCGTGCTTCGCCGCGCTGCTCGGGCCCAACGGCGCCGGCAAGTCCACCTTGTTCCAGCTGCTGACCGGCCTGTTCGTGCCCGACGCGGGGCGCATCGAGGTGGCCGGGCAGTCGCTGCGCGACGCGGCCGTCGCGGCCTTGCGCCACATCGGCGTGGTGTTCCAGCAGTCCTCGCTCGACCTCGACCTCACGGTGCGCCGCAACCTGCTGTTCCACGCCGACCTGCACGGCCTGCCCCGCGCGCTGGCGCGCGAGCGCATCGACGAAGGCTGCGCCGCGCTCGGCCTCGCGGCCGACCTCGACCGCCCCGCGCGCGAGCTGTCCGGCGGCAACCGGCGCAAGGTCGAGCTGGTGCGCGCGCTGCTGCACCGCCCGTCGCTGCTGCTGATGGACGAACCCACGGTCGGGCTCGATCCGAAGTCGCGGCGCGACCTGCTGGCCGCCATCCGCGCCGACGTCGCCGCGCGCGGCACCTGCGTGCTGTGGGCCACGCACCTGGTCGAGGAAGCCGCGCAGGCCGACCGCGTGCTCGTGCTGCACAAGGGACGGCGGCTCGCCGACGGCACGCCGGCCGCCGTGGCCGCCGCGCTGGGCGGCGGCAGCCTGGAGGAAGCCTTCATCCGCGCCACGTCCTGACGCGGCGCGCCACCGACGACATCGAAGGAGTACCGATGCACCGTTCACCGCTTCGCCCGTGGATCGCCGCCTGCGCGATCGCGCTGCCCGCGGCCGCCGCCGCGCAGACCGGGCTCGCCTACGTGTCGAGCGAGAAGGACCACGCGATCACGATGCTCGACGCGAAGACGTTCGCCGTGGTCGGCACGATCGCCACCTGCAAGCGCCCGCGCCACATGCAGATGCTGCCCGGCGGCGGGCGCCTGATGGTGGCGTGCAGCGACTCCAACCGCGCCGACGTCATCGACCTGAAGACGCGCAAGTCGGTCGACACGGTGCCGCTCGGCGACGACCCGGAGATCTTCGACCTGTCGCCCGACGGCCGCATCGCCTACGTGTCGGCCGAGGAGGACGGCGAGCTCGCCGTGTTCGACATCGCCGCCAAGAAGAAGCTGCGCGCGGTGAAGGTCGGCAAGGAACCCGAGGGCGTGAAGGTCTCGCCCGACGGCAAGCGCGTGTACGTGACCTCCGAGGTCGCGAACATGGTGCACGTGGTGGACACCGCGAGCTTGTCGATCGTGAAGAACATCCCGGTCGGCAAGCGGCCGCGCCGCTTCGCCTTCAGCGCCGACGGCCGCGAGCTGTGGGTCAGCAACGAGCTGGGCTCCAGCGTCACGGTCATCGACACCGGCTCGCTCGCGGTGACGCACACGCTCGCCTTCGAGGTCAAGGGCATGCGGCCGGACGACATCACGCCGGTCGGCCTCGTGCTGTCGAAGGACGGCAAGACCTTGTACGTCGGTCTCGGCCGCGCCAACCACGTGGCCTTCGTCGACGTGGCGAGCCGCAAGGTCACGCAGCAGGTGCTGGTGGGCAAGCGCGCCTGGGGCCTCGGCCTCGGTCGCGACGGCTCGCGGCTGTTCGTGGCGAACGGGCTGTCGGACGACGTGACCGTGATCGACACGGCCACGGCCAGGGCGCTCAGGACGGTGCCCGTGGGCCGGGTGCCGCACACGGTGGTGGTCGATGACTGAGCGCGCGCGCCGCGCGTCGGCGGTGCTGCTGGCCGGCCTCGTGCTGAGCGCCGCCGCGCAGGCCGCGACCTTGCGCATCGCGCTCGTGCAGCGCGCCGACGACGAGCGGCTCGACCCGAAGCGCGTCGAGCTCGCCTACCCCGGCCATCCCGGCGGCTCGATGGAGGCCGCCGCGGCCGTGGCGCTCGACGAGGCGCAGTTCGAGCTCGACGCGGCGAAGCTGCAGGTGAAGATCGAGACGGTCGACGCGAAGAGCGCCGACGACGCGAAGGCGCAGCTCGCGCGGCTCGAGAAGGCCGGCGTCGCCGCCGCCGTGCTCGACCTGCCGGCCGCCTGGGTGAGCGCCGGCGCGAGTGGCACGAAGATGGCCCTGGTCAACGCCGGCGCCGCCGACGACGCGCTGCGCGGCGCGCAGTGCGCGGCGCACCTGTTCCACACCCTGCCGTCCGAGCGCATGCGCGCCGATGCGCTCGCGCAGGCGCTGCTCGCGCGCCAGTGGAGCCGCGTGCTGGTGCTGCACGGGCCGCGGCCCGACGACGCGACGCGGCTCGCGGTGGCGCAGGCCGCGCTGAAGCGCTACGGACTCAAGGTGGTGGCGACGCGCGCCTTCAAGCTGTCGGCCGACCCGCGCGAGCGCGAGCTCGCCAACCCGCTGCTGCTGACCGGCGGCCTCGAGCACGACGCGGTGTGGGTGGTCGACAGCGACGGCGAGTTCGCGCGCGCGCTGCCGTACCGCACCGCGCTGCCGCGTCCCGTGGTGGGCGACGGCGGCCTCACCGCGCAGGCGTGGGCACCGCACTTCGAGCGCTTCGGCGCGCCGCAGCTCGCGCGCCGCTTCGCGCGCGCGGCGAAGCGGCCGATGGGCGGATGGATGACCGGCCACGACTGGGCCGCGTGGATCGCCGTGCGCGCGCTGCTGCAGGCGGCGCTCGAGTCGGCCGCGAACCCGGCTGCCGAGGCGCTGCGCCGCGCGATGTCGCGCGAGGGCTTCGTGCTCGACGGCTTCAAGGGCGTGCGCCTGTCCTTCCGCGCGTGGGACCGGCAGCTGCGCCAGCCGCTGCTGCTGACCGACGGGGTCGGCGTGGTCGGCCTCGCGCCGGTCGACGGTGTGCTGCATCCGAAGAACGTGCTCGACACCTTGGGCGCCGACGCGCCCGAGTCGGCCTGCAAGGCCCGGCCATGACGCCGCCGGCCACCGCGCGATGAAGCATGCGCTGCAGGCCTTGCAGGCCATCGTGCTGCGCGAGCTGCTGAAGTTCGCGCGCCAGTACGGCCGGCTCGTCTCGGCGCTGGTGCGCCCGCTGCTGTGGCTCGCGGTGTTCGCGGCGGGCTTTCGCAACGTGTTCGGCGTGGCGATCGTCGAGCCGTACGACACCTACATCCCCTACGACGTGTACATCGCGCCGGGTCTCGTGGGCATGGTGCTGCTGTTCAACGGCATGCAGTCGTCGCTCGCGATGGTGTACGACCGCGAGATGGGCCTGATGCGCCTGCTGCTCACCGCGCCGCTGCCGCGCTGGTGGATCCTGTTCGGCAAGCTCGTGGCCACCGCCGTGCTGTCGCTCGCGCAGGCCGCCGCGTTCGTCGTCGTGGCCGCGCTGCTGGGCACCGACCTGCCCGTGCTGGGTCCGCACACGCCGCACGTGCTGCTGGCCGCGGTGGCGGCCGCGCTGATGCTGGGCGCGCTCGGGCTGCTGCTGAGCGTGCACATCCGGCAGCTCGAGAACTTCGCCGGCACGATGAACTTCGTCATCTTCCCGATGTACTTCCTGTCCACCGCGCTGTATCCGCTGTGGAAGCTCGAGGAGTCCGGCGCGCGCTGGGTGTACGAGCTGGCGCGCTTCAACCCGTTCACGCACGCGGTGGAGTGGATGCGCTTCGCGCTGTACGGCAAGGACCCGGGCTGGGCGCCGTGGATCGTGCTGGGCACGCTGGCCGCGTGCTTCGTGCTCGCGGTGTGGGGCTACGACCCGCAGCGCGGCTTCGGCGCGCTCGCCCGGCGCGGCGGAGGCGCGTCGTGAGCGCCGGCGCGATGTCGCAGCGCCTGTTCTGGGCCTGGACCCTGCACGCCGGCGTCGCGCTGTTCGCCGCGTGGTGGATCCAGCGCCACGGCTGGTGGGGCGCGCTGGTCGACGGCGACCCGAGCGGCATCAGCATCGCGATCGTCGTGCTGTCGGTGGTGGCCACGCTGTGGTGCGGCCGGCGCGCGTGGGTGCTGCAGCGCGAGGCGGCGGCCGGCGGCAGCTGGCGCACGCACTACCGACGCGACCGCGAGGCCGGCGTCGCGCAGGCGGCCGACCTGCTGTCCGAGCGCGCGCACGGTCCGCACGAGACGGCGTGGTGGTTCGCGTCGGCGGCCATCAAGCTCGGCCTGCTCGGCACCGTGGTCGGCTTCATCGTCATGTCGCTGCAGATCGGCCGCATGCCGAGCTTCGACCTCGCCGAGGTGCAGCAGCTGCTCCAGCAGATGACCCAGGGCATGGCGATCGCGCTGCTCACCACCCTGGTCGGCCTCGTCGCCAACCTGTGGCTCGGCCTGCAGCTGATGCTGCTCGACCGCATGGCCGACCGCGTGGTGGCCGGCATCGTCGAGGAGGCGTAGCGCCATGGCCCTGCTGCGCCGGCGCCGCCACGACGAGATCGATCCGTTCTCGGACCTGCTGTTCAACACCCTGCTCGCCTTCGTGATGCTCTTCGCGATCGCGATGGTGGCGATGAACCCGAAGGCGAAGACGGGCGTCATCGACGCGAAGGCCGAGTTCATCGTCACGGTGTCGTGGCCCGACCTGAACCCGAACGACATCGACACCTGGGTGCAGGACCCGGCGGGGCGGCTGGTGTGGTTCCGCGCGCGCGAGGCCGGGCTCATGCACCTGGACCGCGACGACCGCGGCGTGGTCAACGACACGCTCGTGGTCGATGGCCGGACCGTCGTGAACCCGCTGAACCAGGAGGTCGTCACGGTGCGCGGCTTCGCGCCCGGCGAGTACACGGTGAACCTGCACTACTACGAGAGCCGCAACGGCGAGGCGGTGCCGGTGAACGTGTCGGTGGTCAAGGTGAACCCGCGCGCGCAGGTCGTCTACTACGGCGCGGTCACGCTCGCGCGCAAGGGCGACGAGGCCACGGCGGTGCGCTTCACGGTCGACCGCGCGGGCAGCGTCACCGACGTGAACACCTTGCCCAAGCGGCTGGTGGAGCGTGCCCCGTGACGCGACGAACGGAGCGCAGCCCATGACCCGCACCGACGCGCTGCTGTGGGCCTACGTGGCGCTGGCGTTCGTGGCCGCGCTCGCGCTGCTCGCGAGCGCGTGGCCGCGCTGGGCCAAGGCGTCGATCGCGGCAGGCGTCACCGCGCTGTACTTCGTGGCCGACGCGGCGCTCGACGACGTGTGGGGCTGGCCGAGCCGCCACGCGCTGCCCGAGCGCTTCGTGCTGCTGGCCGCGGTGATCGAGGAGCCCGGCAAGACCGGCGGCGACGGCGCGCTGTACGTGTGGGTCAACGCGCTCGAAGGCGGCCGGCCGGCGGCGCAGCCGCGCGCGTACCGGCTGCCGTACAGCAAGGACCTGCACGCGCTGCTCGACGAGGGCATGAAGAAGGTGCGCCGGGGTGTCGCGCAGATGGGCAGCGCCACGCCCAAGGCCGGTCCGGCGGGCCTCGCGTGGATGCGCCCGGGCGCCGACGAGCAGCAGGTCAGGATCCGCGACCTGCCGCTGCCGCAGCTGCCGGAGAAGTGACGTGCGACGCCTCGTGCCGACCGCCGCCGTCGCCGCTCTCGCCGCGTCGTGCGCCGTGCTCGCCGGCTGCGGCGCGCCGGCGGCGGGCACCTCGCTGTTCCCGCTCGAGCCCGGCCATCGCTGGACCTACGCCGTCACCACCGAGTACGAGAACGCCGCCTTCGAGCGCGAGACCCTGGTGCTCAGCACCGAAGGCCGCGACCCGGTCGACGGCGCGCCCGCGTGGCGGCGCCGCAGCGCGAGCGGCGTCGACTACTGGCTGCGCGCCGACGACTCGGGCATCTACCGCGTGGCGAGCAAGAGCGACCTCGACGCCGCGCCGAAGCCCGATCCGGCGCGGCGCTACGTGCTGAAGGCGCCGTACACGGCCGGCACGAACTGGACCAGCACGACCACCGCGTACCTGCTGAAGCGCCGGCAGGAGTTCCCGCGCGAGATCCGGCACACGCACCCGGCCGTGCCGATGCACTACACGATCGAGGCCACCGGCGAAGCGGTGCGCACGCCGGCCGGCGCGTTCGACGGCTGCCTGCGCGTCAAGGGCATCGCCGTGCTGCGCCTGTTCGCCGACCCGGTGGCCGGCTGGCGCGACCTGCCGCTCGTGACGCTCGAGTGGTACTGCCCTGGCGTGGGCCTGGTGCGCCTCGAACGACACGAGCCCGCCGGCTCGGCCTTCCTCGCCGGCGGATCGCTCACGATGGAGCTGACGTCATGGCACTGAACACCGCTCGCCGGCGCGCGCTGGGGCTGCTGGCCGCCGTCGCCTTCGGGCCCGCGAGCGCTGCGGTACGCGCGCAGCCGGGCGACGCCTTCCCCAGCCGCCCGATCACCCTGTGGGTGCCGTGGCCCGCGGGCGGCGCCACCGACCTCACCTTGCGGCTGCTGGCCGAGCTGGCGAGCCGTCATCTGGGCCAGAAGGTGCACGTCGAGAACCGCTCGGGCGCCGGCGGCACCCTGGTCATGCCGATCCTGCAGCAGGCCGCGCCCGACGGCTACACGATCGCGCAGATGCCGCAGCCGGTGTTCCGCGCGCCGTGGACGCAGAAGGTGCTGTGGGACCCGGTGCGCGACACCACGCCGATCCTGCAGATCTCGGGCGTGACCTTCGGCATCGTGGTGCCCGAGGCGAGCCCGATGCGCTCGCTCGACGAGCTGTTCGCGTGGGCGAAGGCGCACCCGGGCCAGCTCAGCATCTCGACCAACGGCGTGGGCACCACGCCGCACCTCGTGATCGACGAGCTGTTCGCGCGGCGCGGCCTGAGCTACATCCACGTGCCGTACAAGGGCACGGCCGAGCAGATGGTGGCCGTGGCCTCCGGCCAGGTGATGGTCGGCGTCAACAGCAACGGCTTCGCGCCCTTCGTCGACAACGGCAAGCTGCGCCTGCTGGTCACCTTCGGCGAGCAGCGCACGAAGCGCTGGCCGGGCGTGCCCACCCTGAAGGAGCTCGGCCACGGCATCGTCGCGCAGGCGCCCTACGGCCTCGCCGGCCCGCGCGGCATGAGCGCGCACGTGGTGCAGGTGCTGCACGACGCGTTCCGCGCCGCGATGCACGATCCGCAGCACGTGGCCGAGCTGGCGAAGTACGACCAGGAGCTGGCCTACCTCGGCCCCGAGGACTACGGCCGCGCGATGCGCGAGGCGTTCGCGGCCGAGAAGCGCACGGTCGAGCGGCTCGGCCTCGCCAGGCCGGCCGCGAACTGACGCGCCGCTACGATCGCGGCCATGCGAGAGCGCCGCGGCATCCAC
>CAZFET010000133.1:0-9321 GCA_964517545.1 uncultured Burkholderiaceae bacterium | reverse complement strand
GGTCGAAGGAGCCGCCACCTCAGCTCATGCGTTCAACAGACTCCGGGACATCGCCGCATCGCGGCGCTGCCGCAGCAAGGTACGCGGTTTCACGTTGATCGAACTAATGGTCACGGTTGCGGTCATGGCCGTGATTGCGAGCATCGCATTCCCGAACTACATGGAATATGTCCGGCGCAGCCGGATCACGGAAGCGACGGGGGCACTGGCGACGACGCGGGTCAAGCTCGAGCAGTACTACCAGGACAACAAGAACTACGGCTCGACGGCCTCGGTGTGTGGCATTGCGATGCCCAGCACGAAGTACTTCACGTTCTCCTGCAACTGGGGAGCGGGCGGCACCAACCAGTCGTTCCTGATGACGGCCACCGGAAAGGCGTCCGACGGCATGGGTGGCTACACGTTCACCGTCGACCACAACAACACGCAGCGCACGACGGCGTTCCCGAACGCAGCGGGGTTGCCGGTCAACTGCTGGCTCAAGCGGAAGGGCGACACATGCTGACCGTGATCGCAAGCCGTCATGGCGGCATTGCCGCCGATGCGCGGTTGCGCGGTCGAGGCTTCACCCTGGTGGAGCTGATGATCGTCGTGGCCGTGATCGCCGTGGCATCCACGCTGGCAGCGCCGTCGTTCATCCAGCAGTTCGCGAACTACCGTGTCCGCTCCGCGGCAGAGGCCATCGTCAACGGTCTCAACTACGCGCGCGGGGAGGCGGTCCGCCGGAACACGGCCGTCTCCTTCTCGCTCGATGCGAGCGGGTCCGGCTGGTCGGTGGCACAGGTGTCGCCCGCAACCACGTTGCAGACTCGGTCGGGCGGTGACTCGCCGAATGTCGTCACGACGTCCAGCACCGCCAGCCGCAGCGTGACGTTCCTGCCGACCGGGCTCGTCGACACGTCCGGCGTGCGCATGAGTCAGGTCACGGTCACCTACTCGGCAGCAAGTGCTCAATCGCGCCGCATCGACATCCTGGGCGGTGGCCTGATCCGCATGTGCGATCCCGCCGTTTCGGCCGCTAACGATCCGCGGAGGTGCTGATGAGTCGATCGACGCTTCGGCCGCGTCGGCAGCAAGCCGGCTTCACGATGCTCGAGGTGCTGGTGTCGTTGCTCGTGTTCTCCTTCGGCGTGATCGCGCTGGTGGGGTTGCAGGCCACCGCGGTGCGGCTGGCTGGCGACGCGCGCGATCGCGGGACGGCAACGTTCCTCGCTGACCAGATCCTCGGGCGCATGCTGATCGCCGATCCGACGACGGCGCCAAGCTTTGCGCATAGACCCGCGGCAGGGGCGACCTGCGCACCGGGCGGAGCGAACTCGGCGAACCCCATCGTCACCGGCTGGCTCGCCGAAGTGGCGGCGCTGCTGCCCAACGCGCCCGCGACTCAGCAGCAGATCGTGGTGAACGGCAATCAGGTCACGGTGCGTCTGTGCTGGCAAAGCGGCAACGACGCTCCGCACGAACTCGTGGTGACGAACCAGGTGCAATGGCAATGAACCACGTCGTCGAACGCGCGGGGTACCGCGTCCCGCACCTCCGTCAGGCGGGCCTGACGCTGGTCGAGTTGATGATCGCCATGACCATCGGCCTGATCTTCACGCTGGCCGTCAGCCTGTCGGTCCTGACGACCGGGCGCCAGTTCCAGGTGGTCGGGTCGACCTCGACGGCGCAGGTCAATGCTCAGGTGGCCCTGGCGCAGATCGACGAGGCGGGGCGGTCGGCAGGCGCCGGGCTCTATGCGAATGGCCAGTTGCTCTGCCCCACGATCAATGCGTGGCGCGACGGCACCATGATCTCCAACGGCGGCGCGCTGATGCCTGTGCGCATCGCCGACGGCGGCGGGGCCCAGGCATCGGACAGCGTGGTTTTCACGGCGTCGAAGGCCACGGGGCCGCTGTCGGGCATGCCGGTCATGGTCGACACGACGGCCGGGCTGCCGAACGTGGTGGTGAGCAACGCGGGCTTGCTCGCCGTCAACGACCTGGCGATCGTCGGCGTCCCCGGATCGACGGTAGCTCCGTGCACGTTGTTCCAGCTCACGGGTCCCGCAACTGTCGGTGCCGTGTGTGGAGGCAATGCGACGGAGTGCAAGACGTTGCCTCGCGCCACGAATGCGGCCACCGGGTTCAACCCGCTGCCCGGCACGTTCGGCAACGAGCCGTTGTACGGGTTCGTCAACAACCCGGGTACCGGCGTCGTAGGCCCTGCGGCCGTCCATCGACTGGGCACGGACTTTCGCCAGGACGCTTTCGCGGTGCAGTGCGACACGCTCGTGCAGTACAACGCGTTCACGACACCGGTCTTGCCGGCGTGCACGAGCAACCCGCTGTCGTTCGGCGCCGGGGTCAACGCGCTGGCCACCGATGTCGTCCTGATGCACGCGCAGTACGGCATCAGCGCCTCCGCTGCAAGCGATGTCGTCACGAACTGGGTCGACGCTACCGGTGCGTGGACGGCGCCCTCGGTGGCGAACATCGCCCGCATCAAGGCCATTCGCGTAGTCGTGGTTGCCAGGGCCAAGGAGCCCGAGCCGCAGATCGTCGTCGTGAACGAGCAATGCACCAACGCTGGCGGCGTGGCCAACTACGGCCCTTGTTCATTCGATGATGCGGAAGCACCGGCGATCGACCTGCGCAACGTCAGCGTGCCGGGCGGCCGGACCTGGAGGCACTACCGCTATCGCGTGTACCAGGCCGTCATCCCGCTGCGCAACGTGATCTGGAGCACCTGACATGACACACGTGAAGTGCATGTTCCGGCCAACCCGTCGCGGTGTGCGAGAGCGACAGCAAGGCATGGTGCTCATGGTCGTTCTTGTCGTGCTCGGCCTCATGTTTCTGGCAGGCGCCGGCGTGATGCGGGCGGTCGATACGGGTAACGTCATCTCCGGCAACTTCTCCTTCCAGCAGCAGGCCGTGCAGGCATCGGACCGCGCCGTCACGGATGCAATGAACACGCTTGCGGCAGCAGTCGGTGGCGGAGGCGGCAACACGGCAATCGGTAACCGCTACTACAACGTCCGTCAGGTCGCGGTCGACGCGCGTGGCTTCCCCTCGGCCATCAACTGGAACAACGTGGCCTGCGTCAACGAGCTGGGCGCCGTGGTGGCGGACTGCAGCACGGACTCGGGCAACTACCGCGTCCAATACGTCATCGAGCGCCTGTGTTCGAGCAACCCGGACATGACGAACATTGCCGACATCCGTGCCAAGTGCGAGTACGAGGCGAGTGACAGTGCGCTGTCCGCCACGAGCATCGCACTCCGCTACCGCGTGATCATCCGTGTGCGTGGTCCGCGCGGCACCGAGGGCTGGTACGAAGCCATGGTTTCAGGACCTGCGTCGACCTGATGGCCCGAACACCTCACGGCCCCAGTTTCCGTATCTGGAGAGAGAACATGTTCAACGTCTGGCGTCTCCCTCGCGGTATCGGCCGAAACCTGCTTCGGCACGCAATGGTTGCGGTGGCCGGCGCCGGGCTGGGCACGGCCCTTGCCCAGAACATCAGCGACGTGCCGGTCGCGGTGAAGAACAACGTCGCGCCGAACTTCATGTTCATGATCGACAACTCGGGCTCGATGAGCAACATCGTGCCGACGAGTCCGTACGATCCGAGTGCAACCTACCTGGCGAGTTGCCCTTCGGGCAATCTTGTTCCGGCCGGCACGTCGGTGGATCTGCGCATCGTTACCGGTGGAGAGCCTCGCCTGCGGTACGGTGGCACCAACTACCGTCACATCTCGATCAGCGGGTCGGGGCAGCGCTGCTTCGACAACACCGCCACCTACGGTGCCAGACTGCTTGCCGACAACAACGGGTCGCCCAGCGGCTACCTCGACGCCGAGTACACGGGCCACTACCTCAACTGGTACTTCGGTGCCTACAGCGGTGCCGTGACTGGGTGGACCGACCGCAAGCTCGTGACCACCGGCTCGGTGCAGACCCGGATGGAGATCGCGAAGGCGTCGGCCAAGTCGGTCATCGACGGCCTGCCGCTCAATATCGCCGGGACGAGCCAGCCGGCTGTTCGTGTGGGCCTCAGCACCTACAACGGTGGTGACGGAGGGTCGCTTCTGCGCGGGATGTCGGATCTGACGACGACCCATCGTACGAACGTCAAGAGCAGCATTGACGGTCTGACGCCGAGCGGGAACACGCCATTGGCGGAGACCTTGGCCGACATCGGCCGCTACATGGCGACCGGCTACAGCGGCAATGTGTCGGCCGGCCCGGTGAACAACGTTCCGATCAATGACTTCTTGCGGCAGAACGGGCGTCAGTCGTGCCTGTCCGGAGCGAACTGCGCCACCACGACGACCGACCCCGTCCCTGCGCCGGCGACGGGCACGCCCGGCCGCCCGATCCAGTACTGGTGCCAGCGCAGCTATGCCTTCATGCTCACCGATGGCCGCCCGCAGGGTGACCAGGCGTTGAGCAACAACACGTACCTGCGCGACTATGACGGCGACTGCTCGGGCGCGAACGCCGTGAACTGCACCGGCAGCTTCGACCGCAAGACGGCGCAGCAGTACGAGTCGGAGGGCTCGGACTACCTCGACGACGTCGCGAAGGCTTTGTTCGACGTCGATCTGCGCCCCAACCTCCAGGCGCCCTCGGGCCGAACCAAGAAGAACAATCTTCTGACCTACACGATCGGCTTCGCCGACTTGCAAGTGCAGAACGACCCGCTGATTCGCCGGGCGGCTACCCAGGGTGGTGGCCTGTTCCTGTATGCGAGCGACACCACCAGCCTGACCGGTGCGTTCAACGAGGTGATGACCGACGCGTTCGCCAAGGATGCCGCGGCCGCAGCGGTGGCGGTCGCGAACGCACAGATCACGCTCAACAACGTGGGCTACGCCTCCAGCTACAACTCCGGGTCGTGGTATGGCGATCTCGAGGGCTACTCGATCGACACGTCGACGGCGCTGCAGGTGCCGGGCCCCAGCATCTGGTCGCTGCAGGCGACTCTGGACGCGATGTCTCCCTCGGCGCGAAAGATCGCGTCGTACGACGGCACCACCGGCCGCGAGTTCACCGCAGCGAACTTCGCCGGCACGCCGGCGTCGTTGACTGCCGAGGTCATCAACTTCATCCGTGGCGACCGCAGCCTCGAAGGCGTGTCGCAGCGGCGCCGGCAGCACGTGCTCGGTGACATCGTGAACGCGGAGCCCCTGGTCGTGACGTATCCGGGCAGCGTTCCCATCATTTTCCAGGGCGCCAATGACGGCATGCTGCACGTGGTCGACGCTCGTACCGACGCGAGCGTGCCGACGCGCGGGCAGGAGTTGTGGGCCTACGTTCCGCGCCTCGTCCACGGCAACCTGGCGCAGCTCGCTAGCACGTCGTACACGCACAAGTACTTCGTCGATGGAACGCCGGCGGCTGCCGAGATCACGGGCGCCGCGCCGATGTCGCGCATCCTCGTGGGCGGCCTCGGCAAGGGCGGGCGCGGGTACTACGCGCTCGACATCACCAGCTATCAGGCGGCGAACCAGGCCGATGCGGCGGCCAAGGTCAAGTGGGAGTTCACGCACGCCAACATGGGCTACTCGTTCGGCTCGCCGCTCATCGTGCGCACATCGGCCGGCTGGCGCGTCCTCGTGACCTCGGGCTACGACAACGGCACGGCCAGTGGGGGTGACGGCCGTGGCTACGTGTGGGTGCTGGATCCGGCGACGGGAGCCATCCTCTCGACCATCGCCACCGGTGTCGGCTCGACCTCCAGCCCATCCGGCCTCGCGCATCTGAGCCGTCTGTCGAACACCACGCCCGATGCGCTCGTGCGCTATGTCTACGGCGGCGACCTGCTGGGCAATGTGTGGCGGTTCGACCTCGACACGGCGCAGGCCGTGCAGATCGCAGTCGTGACCGACCCTGGTGGGACGGCGCAGCCCATCACGGCTCCCGTGGAAGTCGGTGCCGTGGCGGGGAACGCGGCGAAGTTCAACGTGTTCGTCGGCACTGGCCGCTACTTCGCCGACGAGGACGTGCCGGGTGTGCCGGGCGCCAACACGTGGGCGACTCAGCGGCAGTCGATGTACGGGATCGTCGACGACACGTCGGTGGTGTCGCCGTCCCTGCCCAACATTCGTGGAACGAACGGCGGGACGTGCCCGGCCGGCGGTGGCAATGGCGACTTCGTGTGCCAGTCCCTGACATACGTGCCACCGACGCTTCCGGCGACGATCGGCACCTACACCGCGACCACGCACGCCATCGGGACCAAGCGCGGCTGGTACGTGGACTTCCCTCAAGATGCTCAGCTGAGCAACGGGCGCGTGACCGGCAAGCCGGCGCTCACGGTCAAGAACACGCTCGCCTTCACGGTGAACATTCCGAACAGCGAGCGATGCACGCCGGGCGGCACCAGCTGGTTCTTCGCGCTGAGCGGCAACACCGGTGGGGCGGTCGAGCGCATCCAGGGCGGCAACACCTACTACGACGCAGGCGGGTTCCTCGGCTTCGCGCTCGCGAGCCGGCCCGTGATCGTCCAGACGGCAGACGGGACGCGCGCGCTGATCTGCATGTCCGACAAGACGGTCCAGAATCCGCTCATTCCGGAGCCGCTGACCACGGCGGCCACCTGGCGCCGCATCTACTGGCGCACGGTCCGCTGACCACCAGCCTGCGGGCCGTACCCCGATCGGCCGCCCCTGCCGGGCGGCCGATCCATTTCAACCCATCGTGCGAGAATCGCCCGCGCTGCGAGTGCCAGCGGCATGCCGCAGCGCCCACGCATCGGCAGATGCGTGCCACACGACAACTCGACCGATGTCCACCCCCTCGACGGCCGACGCCTCGCCTCACCTGATCGAGATCGACCATGTCACGTTCGGATACGACGCCAGTCGGAGCATCCTGAACGACGTGACCTTGTCGTTCCCGCGGGGCAAGGTCACGGCCATCCTGGGCGGGTCGGGGTGCGGCAAGACCACCTTGCTGCGGCTGATCGGCGGGCTGGCGGCGGCCAACGGCGGGCGCGTGGTGTTCGACGGCGAGGTGATCGACGCGCGCGACAAGGCGCAGCTGCTGCGGTTGCGCCGGCGCATGGGCATGCTGTTCCAGTTCGGGGCGCTGTTCACCGACCTCGACGTGTTCGACAACGTGGCGTTCCCGCTGCGCGAGCACACCGAACTGGGCGAGTCGCTGATCCGCGACATCGTGCTGATGAAGCTCAACGCGGTGGGCCTGCGCGGCGCGGCGCGGCTGCGCATCTCGGAGGTCTCGGGTGGCATGGCGCGGCGCGTGGCGCTCGCGCGTGCGATCGCGCTGGACCCCGACCTCATCATGTACGACGAGCCGTTCGCCGGACTCGACCTCATCTCGATGGGGGTGGCGGCCAAGCTGATCCGCACCTTGACCGACGCCACCGGCACCACGGCCCTCGTGGTCTCGCACGACGTGCCGGAATGCATGGCGATCAGCGACCACGTCATCCTGATGGCCGCTCCCGGCGGACGCATCGTCGCGCAGGGCACCCCGGCCGAGCTGATGGCCTCCACCGACCCCGAAGTGCGCCAGTTCGTGCGCGGCGAGCCCGACGGCCCGGTGAAGTTCCACTACCCGGCGCCGCCGGTGGCGCGCGAGTTCGGCCTCGCCGACGAGGTGCAGCCGTGAACGTGCTCGGCGAGCTCGGGCGCTACACGCTGCAGTGGCTGCGCGATCTCGGCCACGCGGCCTTCTTCTTCGTCGACCTGCTGCGCGCCACGCCCGCGGCGCTGCGCCGCTTCGGGCTGGTGGTGCTGCAGGTGCACGCCATCGGCAACCTGTCGCTGGTCATCATCGTGGCATCGGGCACCGCCGTCGGCTTCGTGCTGGCGCTGCAGATGTACTACGCGCTGGTCACCTACGGCGCGACCGAGTCGCTCGGGCTGATCGTGAACCTCGCGCTCGTGCGCGAGCTCGGGCCCGTGGTCGCGGCGCTGCTGTTCGCGGGGCGCGCCGGCACGTCGCTCACCGCCGAGATCGGCCTGATGAAGGCGGGCGAGCAGCTCGCCGCGATGGAGATGATGGCGATCGATCCGCGCGCGCGGGTGCTGGCGCCGCGCTTCATCGGCGGCGTGGTGTCGATGCCCCTGCTGGCCATCCTGTTCTCCACCGTCGGCATCCTGGGTGCCTACGTCGTGGCGGTGCTGCTGATCGGCGTGGACTCGGGCAACTTCTGGTCGATCATGCAGAGCAAGGTCGACGTCTGGCGCGACGTGGGCAACGGCATCGTCAAGAGCATCGTGTTCGGCATCATCTGCACGGCGGTCGCGCTGTACCAGGGCTACGAGACGCAGGCCACGCCCGAAGGCGTGGCGCACTCGACGACGCGCACCGTGGTCATCTCGTCGCTGACCGTGCTGTTCATGGACTTCATCCTCACCGCGCTGATGTTTTCGACGCCGTGAACCGGGAGTGATCGCAATGGCAAGAAAAGGAATCGAGACGCTGGTCGGACTGTTCGTGCTGCTCGGCCTGCTCGGGCTGGTGTTCCTGGCCGTGCAGGCCGCCAACCTGGCGTCGTTCGGCAACGGCAAGGGCTATGTCGTGCAGGCGCGCTTCGACAACATCGGCGGTCTCAAGCCGCGCGCGCCGGTGCGCTCGGCGGGCGTGACGGTCGGCCGCGTCACGTCGATCACCCTGGACGGCAAGACGTACCAGGGCGTGGTCACGATGGAGATCGAGCCCGACTACCGCTTCCCGCGCGACACGTCGGCCAAGATCCTCACGGCCGGCCTGCTGGGCGATCAGTACATCGGCCTCGAGCCCGGCGGCGACGAGAAGAACCTCGCGGCCGGCGACACCATCACGCAGACCCAGTCGGCCGTCGTACTCGAGAACCTGATCGGCCAGTTCCTGTTCAACAAGGCCGCCGACGCGGGCACGGCGCCGGCCGCAGCGGGGCCGAAGAAGTGAGGCCGGCGCGCGTCGCAACGGGCGGCCGCGCCGCCGCCGCCGCGGTCGCGCTGGCCCTGCTCGCCGGCTGCGCCACCGTGAGCGGCCCGCAAGGTCCCGGCCAGAAGCTCGACCCGTGGGAGAACTGGAACCGCAAGGTCTTCGCGTTCAACGAGGGCCTCGACGAGAAGGTGCTGAAGCCGGTGGCCACGGCCTACCGCGACGTGGTGCCCGGCTTCGTGCGCACGGCGGTGGGCAACTTCTTCGCCAACGCCGCCGACGGCTGGTCGGCCGTCAACCTGATGTTGCAGGGGCGCTTCGAGCCGGCACTGAACGACACCTTGCGCTTCGCGGTGAACACGGCGTTCGGCTTCGGCGGGCTGGTCGACATCATGAGCGAGGCGGGGTTCGAGCACCATTACGAAGACTTCGGCCAGAC
>CAZFET010000132.1:8691-9324 GCA_964517545.1 uncultured Burkholderiaceae bacterium | reverse complement strand
ACCCTCTACCAACTTCGACTCCCGCACGCGCTCCTGGTCGGCAACGGCATCCTGGAAGTGGTTCCTCGGGCCGGGGAAGTTCAACAAGCTAAACATCTCCAGCATCGACTACCGACTCGAGAAGACCGATGCCGGCTGGAAGATCTACGACGTGAACGTGCTGGGCGTGTGGCTGGTCGAGCAGTACCGCAACAGCTTCGCGCAGGAGATCGGCACCAAGGGCATCGACGGCCTGATCGCCGCGCTGGCCGAGAAGAACAAGGCCGCCGCCGGCAACGGCGCGAAGTCCTGATCGCGCCCGGCGCCCACGCCCCCGATGCTGCTGCTGCCCGAGACCGTGACCATCGCGCAGGCGCGCGACGTGCTGCGCATGCTCGCGCAGTCGCAGCCGCGCGACGGCCGCGACGGCAGCGCGCTCACGATCGATGCGTCGGCGCTCCGGCGCTTCGACTCGTCGGCGCTCGCGGTGCTGCTCGAGACGGCGCGGCTCGCGCGTGCCTGGGGTCGCCGCTTCGCGGTGCACCAGCCGCCGCCCGACCTGGTGCGGCTGGCCGACCTCTACGGCGTGAAGGAACTGCTGTTCGACGCGGCGTGAGCCGACGCGGCGCCTGCGCGGCTCAGGTGGCGGCGCTC
>CAZFET010000132.1:6518-8681 GCA_964517545.1 uncultured Burkholderiaceae bacterium | reverse complement strand
CTTCGCGCGCAGGTTGCGCTTGATCTCCTGCAGCATCGGCCGCAGTTCCTGCCCGAGCCGCAGCGCGACCCCCGTGGTCAGGATGTCGATCACCAGCAGGTGCAGCAGCCGCGACACCATCGGGCTGTAGCGGTCGTAGTCCTCCGGGTGATCGACCGCCAGCAGCACGTGCGGGCCGCCTTGTGCCGCCTGCGCCAGCGGCGAGCCGCTGGCGGTGATGACCAGCAAGGTCGCGCCCTTGCGGCGCGCGATGTCGGCCGCGTCGAGCAGGTCGCGGCTGCGGCCGGAGTTGCTGATGATCACCACGCAGTCGCCGGGCTTGAGCATGGTCGCGCTCATCACCTGCACGTGGCCGTCGCTGCAGGCCACGGCGTTGACGCCGAGGCGGAAGAACTTGTGCTGCGCGTCCTGCGCGACGATGCCCGAATTGCCGACGCCGTAGAACTCGATCTTGCGGCCGCGCCGACCGGCCTCGGCCAGCGCATCGATCGCGCGCTCGAAGGCGTGTCCCGCCGCTTCGTTGCGGTACTTCAGCAGCGCCGCGACCGCGTTGTCGACCACCTTCACCACGACGTCCGACGGCTTGTCGTCCTCGTCGACGGCGCGGTGCACGAACGGCACTCCCTCGTTCACGCTGCCCGCGAGGCGGCGCTTGAAGTCGGCGAGGCCGTCGTAGCCCACGCTGCGGCAGAAGCGCACCACCGTCGGCTTGCTCACGTGCGCGCGTTCCGCGAGGTCGGCGACCGGCAAGGTCGCGAACGCGCGCGGGTCGGCGAGCAGCAGCTTGCCCACGCGTCCTTCGGCCGGCGACAGCGCCGGCAGCGACGCGCGCACGCGCTCGAGCATGGCCGACATCTCAGGCCTCCTCCGCCCAGGCGAAGCCGTCGCGCGCGACCAGCGCGCTCGCGGCCGGCGGGCCCCAGGTGCCGGCGGCATACGGCCGCGGCGGCGCATCGTCGTGCTTCCAGGCCTCGAGCACCGGCTCGACCCAGGCCCACGCCTGCTCCTGCTCGTCGCTGCGCACGAACAGGTTGAGCCGGCCGGCGATGGCGTCGAGCAGCAGCCGCTCGTACGCGCCCACGCGCTCGCTCGGGAAGGCCTTGTCGAAGTCGAGGTCGAGGAACACCGGGGAGAGCACGTCGCTGTTGCCGGTGCCCTTGGCCGCGAGCAGGTGCAGCTCGATGCCGTCTTCGGGCTGCAGCTTGATCACCAGCTTGTTCGGCGCGTGCGCGCCGGGGAAGATCGGGTGCGGCACGGGCCGGAAGTTCACGACGATCTGCGCGTCGCGCGCGGCCAGCCGCTTGCCGGTGCGCAGGTAGAAGGGCACGCCGGCCCAGCGCCAGTTCTGCACCTCGGTGCGCAGCGCGACGAAGGTCTCGGTGCGGCTGTCCGCCGGTACCTTGGCTTCGTCGAGATAGCCGGCGGCCGGCCGACCGTCGACGCTGCCGGCGCGGTACTGGCCGCGCACCACGTCGCGCGCCACGCTCTCGCGCGTGAAGGGCTTGAGCGAGCGCAGCACCTTGAGCTTCTCGTCGCGGATCGCGTCGGCGTCGTGCGTGGCCGGCGGCTCCATCGCGATCATGGTCAGCAGCTGCAGCGCGTGGTTCTGGATCATGTCGCGCAGCGCGCCGGTGCGGTCATAGAAATCGCCGCGCGTGCCCACGCCGATCGCCTCGGCGATCGTGATCTGGATGTTGGCGATGCTCTCGCGCCGCCACAGCGGCTCGAACAGCGCGTTGCCGAAGCGCATGGCGGTGAGGTTCTGCACCGCCGGCTTGCCGAGGTAGTGGTCGATGCGCAGCGCCTGCTGCTCGCGGAACGAGGCCCGCACCACGCGGTTGATCTCGCGCGCGCTGGCCAGGTCGTGGCCCAGCGGCTTCTCGAGCACGACGCGCACGTTCGGCGCGTTGAGGCCCACGCCGCCGAGCTGCTCGCAGATCAGCGGGAACAGGTGCGGGCTGGTGGCGAGGAACAGCACCACCGAGTCGGCGCCGCGCGCGTCGAGCCACTGCTTCAGGCCGGCGTAGTGCGCCGGCTGCGACAGGTCCATGCGGCGGTAGTGCAGCAGCTCGGCGAAGCGCGCGAACTCGTCGTCGCTCGGACGCTTGGCGCTCTCGACCTCGACGAAGCGCGCCGTGATCCGGAGCTCGACGCCGGCTTTCT
>CAZFET010000132.1:0-6508 GCA_964517545.1 uncultured Burkholderiaceae bacterium | reverse complement strand
ACGCGCGATAGGCCTCGTCGCTGCGCTCGTCGCGCGCCACTGCGAGGATGCGCCCGCCCGGCGGCAGCTTGCCGTGGCGGAACGCCTGGAACAGCGCGGGCATCAGCTTGCGCCACGTGAGGTCGCCGGTGCCGCCGAACAGGACGAGGTCGAAGGACATGGGGGATGTAACCAGATTACAGCTATCATGATGCAGCGGTTTCACGTGCCGGTCAACGAGTGCGCGCGAGGCCGTCACCGATTCCAACGCGAGGCGATCGGCGCGGGGTTCTAATCGGTGCTGTCGACCTGCGCCGCGAATCCGCTCCGTCCATGAACCAGCTCGAGCAGCTCAAGCAGCACACCATCGTCGTCGCCGACACCGGCAACTTCCGCCAGCTCGCGCACTTCGCGCCGCGCGACGCCACCACCAATCCGACCCTGATCCTCAAGGCGGTGCAGCAGCCCGAGTACGCGCCGCTGCTGCAGCAGTCGATCGGCGCGTGCAAGGGCCGCCCGATCGATCGCGTGATCGACGACCTGCTGGTGCGCTTCGGGCTCGAGATCCTCAGGATCGTGCCCGGCCGCGTGAGCACCGAGGTCGACGCGCGGCTCAGCTTCGACACCGCCGCGACCATCGCCCGTGCGCAGCGCATCGTCGAGCTCTACGAGCGCGCCGGCATCGGCCGCGAACGCGTGCTCATCAAGATCGCCGCCACGTGGGAAGGCATCCAGGCGGCCAAGGCGCTGGAGCACCAGGGCATCCACTGCAACCTCACCTTGCTGTTCGCGTTCTGCCAGGCCGTGGCCTGCGGCGAGGCCGGCGTGACGTTGATCTCGCCGTTCGTCGGCCGCATCTACGACTGGCACAAGAAGGCGGCCGGCGCCGCGTGGGACGAGGCGGCGCGCGCAGGCCCGAGCGATCCCGGCGTGCAGTCCGTGACGCAGATCTGGACCTACTTCAAGAAGTTCGACGTCGACACCGAGGTCATGGGCGCGAGCTTCCGTAACGTCGGGCAGATCCTCGCGCTGGCCGGCTGCGACCTGCTGACCATCAGCCCCGAGCTGATGGCGCAGCTGCAGGCGTCGGACGCGCCCGTGCCGCGCCGGCTCGACGTCGCGGCGGCGAAGGCCGCGCCGATCCACGCCGTCACCTACCACGAGGCGAGCTTCCGCTGGGCGCTCAACGAGGACGCGATGGCGACTGAGAAGCTGGCCGAGGGCATCCGCGCGTTCGCGGCCGACGCGGTCAAGCTCGAGCAGCTGATCGGGAGCGCGTCGTGAGCCCGCACGACGACGCGCCGCGCTGCGACCGCACCGAAGCCTGGGCCGCGCTGGCGGGCCACTTCGAGGCGCACGGCCGCGACTTCGATCTGCGCGAGGCCTTCGCGCGCGACCCGCAGCGCTTCGAGCGCCTGTCGTTCGAGGCTCCCGAGCTGTTCGCCGACCTGTCGAAGAACCTCGTCGACGCCGCCACCGTGCGCTTCCTGCTCGACCTGGCGCGCGAGTGCCGGCTCGAGGCGCGCCGCGACGCCATGTTCGCCGGCGCGCCCGTCAACCATACCGAGGGCCGCGCCGTGCTGCACACGGCGCTGCGGGCACCGCGCGGCGCCGCGCTGTACGCGGCCGAGGTGCATGCGGTGCTCGACGCGATGCTGGCCTACGCCGATCGCGTGCGCGACTCGGGCGAGTTCACCGACGTGGTCAACATCGGCATCGGCGGCAGCGACCTGGGCCCGCAGATGGCGGTGCCGGCCCTCGATGCGTACTGCGCGCCGGGCCTGCGCCTGCACTTCGTCAGCAACGTCGACGGACACGACATCGCGCCGGTGCTGCGCCGGCTCGATGCGCGGCGCACCTTGTTCATCATCGCGAGCAAGACCTTCACGACGCAGGAGACGATGGCCAATGCCGAGGTGGCGAAGGCATGGTTCCTCGCCGCCGGCGGCACCGACACCGCGAAGCACTTCGTCGCCACCACCACCAACCTCGCGGCGGCCGCGGCCTTCGGCGTCACGACGACCTTCGGCTTCTGGGACTGGGTGGGCGGCCGCTACTCGATGTGGAGCGCCATCGGGCTGCCGATCGCGATCGCCCTCGGCAGCACGGCGTTCCGCGACCTGCTGGCCGGCGCCCACGCGATGGACCGGCACTTCGCCGAGACGCCGCTCGAGCGCAACGTGCCGGCGCTGCTCGGGCTGCTGGACGTCTGGTACCGCAACTTCCACCGTTTCGCGAGCCGCACTGTCGCGCCGTACCACCAGGGCCTGCGACGGCTGCCGGCGTACCTGCAGCAGCTCGAGATGGAGAGCAACGGCAAGCGCGTCGACCTCGACGGCCAGCTGCTGCCGTACGCCACCAGCCCGGTCGTCTGGGGCGAGCCGGGCACCAACGGCCAGCACGCGTTCTTCCAGATGCTGCACCAGGGTACCGACGTCGTGCCGGTCGAGTTCATCGCGGTGAAGCATCCGACGCACGAGCACGCCGACCTGCACCGCAAGGCGCTGGCCAACTGCCTGGCGCAGAGCCAGGCGCTGATGCTCGGCAAGAGCACCGAGGCGGCGCTCGGCGAGAAGGCGCCCACCGCGTCGGCCGCGCTCGATGCGGCCACGCTGGCGGCGCACCGCACCTTCCCCGGCAACCGGCCGAGCACGACGCTGGTGCTGGAGCGGCTCGCGCCGCGCTCGCTCGGCGCGCTGATCGCGATGTACGAGCACCGCGTGTTCACGAGCGGCGCACTATGGCGCATCAACAGCTTCGACCAGTGGGGCGTCGAGCTCGGCAAGGCGCTGTGCCACCAGCTGCTGCCGCGCTTTCAGTCGGGTGACGCGAGCGGGCTCGACGCCTCGACCGCGGGGCTGCTGGCCCGGCTGCGCTCGTGATCGCGGCGCAGGGCCGCCGGCCGCCGTCTTCGACCTCGGTGGCGTGGTCTTCGACTGGCGGCCGCGCGCCGTGGTGGCCGCCGCGCTGCCCGCACGAGTCGCGACCGAGCACGACGCGGCGCACTGGGCGCGCGAGATCTTCCAGGGCTACGGCGGCGACTGGCAGCACTTCGATCGCGGCACGGTCGAGCCCGACGAGCTGGTGCTGCGCATCGCGCGGCGCAGCGGCCTGCGCGAGCGCGAAGTGCGCGCGGTGATCGACGCCGTGCCGCATGCGCTGAAGCCGCTGCCGCAGACCGTCGAGCTGCTGCGCGGGCTGGCCGCGGCGGGCACGCGGCTGCACTACCTGTCGAACATGCCGGCGCCGTACGCGCGTCATCTCGTCGAGACGCACGCCGACGTGTTCGCGCTGTTCGACGGCGGCGTCTTCTCGAGCCACGTGAAGATCGTGAAGCCCGAGCCGGCGCTGTTCGAGCACGCGCTGGCGCGCATCGGCGCCGCGCCGCACGAGTGCGTGCTGCTCGACGATCACGCCCCCAACGTCGAGGCGGCGCGCGCGCTCGGCTGGCAGGCCGTGCTGTTCACCGACGCGGCGCAGGCGGCCGACGCGCTGCGCCGACTCGGCGTGTAGGCGGCGCGGGGCCGGCGACGACGTCCGTCAGGACGCGAGGCCGCGCACGGCCTGCTGCGCGCACTCGAAGGCCTGCTCGAGGATGCGGCGCTTCCACGCGTCGGTGTCGGTGAAGAACGCGTCGCGCATGCGGCGCTTGATCGCGTCGCGCTGCGCCGCGCCGGCCTCCGGATGGTTCTCGAGCCACTGGTCGGCGCGCAGCGCCTCGGTGACCTCCTGCCAGGGCACGGTGCCGTACTCCAGCGCGATGCCGGTGTACTCGGCCTGCGGGCACTCCTCGTAGGCCGACAGCCACATCAGGCCGGTCAGCGGCGCCGAGGTCGACGAGCCGTCGTAGATCGACGTCACCGCGTCGCCCCACCACGCACGGGCGCGCGACAGCGCCGCCGCGTCGTCCTTGCACGCAAAGATGCGCTCGCCGTGCCCGTTGGGCCCGAGCCCGGTGTGCAGGTCGATCCAGCCGAGCCGCGCGCAGCGGCGGCCGTGCTCCTGCAGCACGTGGCGCAGGGTGACGTTGCTCCACGTCGGATTGACGCCGCCGTAGAACAGGCCTTGCGGGTGCGTGTGCTGGCCGCCCGAGACGGCCGCCTGCAGGGCCTTCGTGCCGTGCTGCGCGATGTAGGCGGCCAGCGCCGCCTCCACGTCGGCCGGTGGCGGCCACTGCTGCGGCACGATCAGGTGCGCGATCTCGGCGTAGCGCTCGTTGGCCGGCAGCGGCTTCGAGAAGTCGTGGAAGTTGCGGTTGAGGTCGACGTTCTCGTGCGTGGTCCGACGCCACCACGAGAAGCCGTAGGGGTTGCGCGCGTGGCTGTACAGCACGGCCACGCCAGCCGCGCGCGCGGCGGCGCGCCACCCGGCGTCGCGCAGCAGCGCGACCTGCACGCCCGAGCCGCAGTAGCCCTCGATGCCGTGGCAGCCGCTGCTGACGACCAGCACGGCGCGCGCGTCGGCCGGGCCGTCGCGCGCCACGTCCATCGCGAGGGTCTCGCCGTCGCGCCCGAGCAGCGGGTGCACGTGCGCCTGCGGGGCGAGGCCCGCGGCCTCGGCCGCGTCGATGAACTTCGCGCGCGTCTCGGCGTAGGTCTGCGAGAACGCGCCGGTCGCGTCGCGGGCGGGGGCCATCGCGGCGGCCTCAGCGCGGCGGGCCGAGCCACGCTTCGGCGATGCGCACCCACGCGGTGGCGCCGAGCGGGATCAGCTCGTCGTTGAAGTCGTAGCTCGGGTTGTGCAGCATGCACGGGCCGAGCCCGTGCCCGCCGGCGCGATGGCGGCCGTCGCCGTTGCCGACGAGGAAGTAGCAGCCGGGCTTGTCGAGCAGCATGTAGCTGAAGTCCTCGGCGCCCATCGTGGGCTCGAACTCGAGCACGTTCTCCGGGCCCGCCACCTCGCCGAGCACGCGCCGCACGAACTCGGTCTCGGCCGGGTGGTTGATGGTCGGCGGGTAGTTGCGCACGAACTCGAACTCGCAGCCGCAGTCGAAGGCCGCGCAGGTGTTCTCGGCGATCGCCTTCATGCGCCGCTCGATGAGGTCGAGCACCTCGAGCGTGAAGGTGCGCACCGTCCCCTCGATGACGCAGTGGTCGGGCACCACGTTGGTCGCCTCGCCGGTGTGGATCATCGTCACCGAGATCACGGCGGCGTCGATGGGCCGCTTGTTGCGCGTGACGATGGTCTGGAAGGCCTGCACCATCTGGCAGGCCACCGGCACCGGGTCGAGCGTGCTGTGCGGCAGCGCGGCGTGGCCGCCCTTGCCGCGGATGACGATCTTGAACTCGTTGCTCGACGCGAAGCACGGGCCGCTCTTCAGCGCGAACTGGCCGACCGCCATGCCCGGCCAGTTGTGCGCGCCGAACACGGCCTCCATTGGGAACTTCGTGACCAGGCCGTCCTTGACCATCTCGCGCGCGCCGCCGCCGCCTTCCTCGGCGGGCTGGAAGATCAGGTAGACCGTGCCGTCGAAGTGGCGGTGCTTCGACAGGTGCTTGGCCGCCGCCAGCAGCATCGCGACGTGGCCGTCGTGGCCGCACGCGTGCATCTTGCCGGGGTGGCGGCTCGCATGCTCGAAGCGGTTGTGCTCGGTCATGGGCAGCGCGTCCATGTCGGCGCGCAGGCCGATGGCGCGCGGCGAGCTGCCGTTCTTCACGATGCCGACCACGCCCGTGGTGCCGAGCCCGCGCTCGATCGGGATGCCCCAGTCGGTGAGTGCCTTGGCGATGACGTCGGCGGCGCGCTGCTCCTCGAAGCACAGTTCGGGGTGGGCGTGGATGTCGCGGCGGATGGCCCCAACGCTCGCCGCGTCGGCGAGGATGGTGTCGATCAACTGCATGCGACGCTCCAGCGGAAGTGCCGGAGCATCTTACCGCCGGGCTCCAGGCCCCGCGGTGCGCGAGGACACCGCGGCCGCCCGCGGCCTCGCGCGGCGCAGGCTCAGCGGCGGACCTTGCCGTCCTGCGTCAGGATGGTCATGTCGACGAACGCCGAGCCGACGTGCTTCTTCGGGCTGAAGTCCACGAAGAAGCCGCCGAGATCGAACTCGCGCAGGCTCTCCAGCCCGGCGACGAGGCCTTCGCGGTTCGGGTTCGGGCCGGCGCGCCTGAGGCCCTCGGCGAACACCTTCGCGCCGACGAAGCCCTCGATGCTCGAGTAGTTGGCCTCGACGTCGAACGACGAGCCCGAGATGGCCTGCAGGAACTCGCCGCTCAGCGGGCTGACCGGCGCGAACGGGTAGGGCATGACCTGGCTCACGACCACGCCGCGCGCGTCGGCGCCCAGTTCGTTGGCCAGCGCCTGCGTGCCGACGAAGGACACGTTGCAGAACTGCCCGCCGAAGCCGGCCTTGCGCGCCTCGCGGATGAACGCGGCGCAGCTCTTGTAGGCGCTGATCTGGACGATCGCCTCGGGTTGCGCCGGCACGATCGCCTTCACCGCCGCCGCCACGTCGACCGAGTTGCGCTCCACCGTGCCCGTCGACGCGGGCCTGGAGTTCAGCTTCTCCAGCGCGCGCGTCACGCCGGTC
>CAZFET010000131.1:0-9326 GCA_964517545.1 uncultured Burkholderiaceae bacterium | reverse complement strand
GCAGCGCAGGGGCGCCGGCCGGCGCCGGCGTGCGGGGCTCGCTCACGCCTTCGGGTACTTCGCGTTGGCCTTCTTCGCGAACTCGTTCGTGTACACGGCCTTCAGGTCGAGCGAGGCCTTCGCGACCTCGGCATCGACGCTGGCCAGCGCGCGGAACGCGGTGTCCGGACCCTTCTCGGGGATCATGCCGTCGGGCGACAGCGCGGCCGTGCTCTTGAGGAACGCGTCGATGTAGACCGCGCGGTCGTTGAGCAGGAAGCCCTCGGGCACCACGCGGATGATCTCCGCCGGGCCCGCCTCCCGGATCCACTTGTTCGCGCGCACGATCGCGTTGGCCATCGCCTGCACCGTGGCCGGGTTCCTGTCGACGAAGCTCTCCGGCGCATACAGGCAGGCCGCGGGCATGGGCCCGCCGAACACCTTGTCGGCCTCGGCCACGATGCGCGTGTCGGTGACGATCTGGATGTCGCCCGAGCGCTCGAGGATGGTGATCACCGGATCGAGGTGCGACAGCGCGTCGATCTGCCCCTGGCGGACGGCGGCGATGGCCGCGTTGGTGGCGCCCACGCCGACGAAGCTCACGTCGGCCGGCTTCAGGCCCGCCTTGGCGAGCACGAAGTTCGCCATGATGTTGGTCGACGAGCCCGGCGCCGTGACGCCGATCTTGCGGCCCTTGAGGTCGGCCACCGACTTGAAGCCGGCCATCGTCTTCTTGTTGACCGCCAGCACGATCTGCGGCGCGCGGCCCTGCAGCACGAAGGCCTTCATGCGCTGGCCCTTGCTCTGCATGTTGACGGTGTGCTCGAACGCGCCCGACACCACGTCGGCGCTGCCGCCCACCACGGCGCGCAGCGCCTGCGAGCCGCCGGCGAAATCGACGATCTGCGCGTCGAGTCCCTCGGCCTTGAAGTAGCCGAGCGACTCGGCCACCGTCAGCGGCAGGTAGTACAGCAGGTTCTTGCCGCCCACGGCGATCGAGACCTTGGGCTTCTCGAGTGCTTGCGCGCGCGCGAGGGCGGGCGCGGCGACCGCGGCGGCGGCGGCGAAGGTGCGGGCGATGAAGGCGCGGCGTTGCATCGACTGGACTCCGGTGAAGTCGGCGGGACGTCGGCTCACTCTACCGGCCGCCTCGCGCCGATAACATCGGGACATGCCCACACCTGCCCCAGCGCGCCGCGGCGTGCTCGTCGTCACCGGCGCGAGTCGCGGCATCGGCGCGGCCACGGCGCGGCGCGCGGCGGCCGCCGGATGGGCGGTGGCCGTGCACTACGGCCGCGACGCCGCCGCCGCGCAGTCCGTGGTGCGGGCCATCGCCGACGCGGGCGGCGAGGCGCACGCCTTCGGCGCCGACGTGGCCGACGACGCGCAGGTGGCGCGACTGTTCGAGGCCGTCGACGCGCAGTTCGGCGCCGGCCGGCTGCGCGGCCTGGTGTACAACGCCGGCGTCGTCGACGTCGCGCAGCGCGTCGACGCGATGAGCCGCGCGCGCCTCGAGCGCATGTTCTCGATCAACGTGTTCGGTGCGTTCGCGTGTGCGCGCGAGGCGCTGCGGCGCATGAGCACCTTGCACGGCGAGCCGCGCCACCGCGCCGCCGGCGGCTGCGTGGGCGGCGCGATCGTCAACGTCTCGAGCGTGGCCGCGACCCTGGGCGCGCCGGGGCAGTACGTCGACTATGCCGCGAGCAAGGCGGCCATCGACGCGTTCACCGTCGGCCTCGCGCGCGAGGTGGCCACCGAAGGCGTGCGGGTGAACGCGGTGCGCCCCGGCATCATCGACACGGAGATCCACGCGTCGGGCGGCTCGCCCGAGCGCGCGCGCGAGGCTGCGCCGATCATCCCGATGCGCCGCGCCGGCAGTGCCGACGAGGTCGCCGCGGCCATCGTGTGGCTGCTGTCCGACGACGCGAGCTACGCGACCGGCGCGATCCTCGACGTGAGCGGCGGACGCTGAGCGTCCTCTCCACGCGCACGATGCCTGCGCACGGCACAGACACACGGCACCGGCACACGACGCCGCCGCACGCGTAACGCGCGCGGCTCGCGCGACCCTCCATCCGCATGCCGCTCCCCCGGCGGCGGGATGCGACGGCACCCCCTGCTGACCAGAATCAATTCGACGGGGCGCGATCTCGGCGGGCCCCGGGGAGGCCGGTCATGGGCACGCGCGCGCAAGGAACGGGCGAGGAGTTCGCCAACGCCGCCAGCCATGCGCTGGGGGTCGTGCTGGTGCTGGTGTCGCTGCCGGTGCTCGCGGCGGCCGACGCGCCGCCGGTGGGCGGCAAGCTCGGCCTCACCGTCTTCCTCGGCAGCATGCTGCTGCTGTACCTCGCCTCGGCGCTGTACCACGCGCTGCCCGACGGGCCGGCCAAGGGGCGCGCGCAGCGCCTCGACCACGCGGCGATCTTCGTGTTCATGGCGGGCAGCTGCACGCCGTTCGCGCTGCAGGGCGCGCACGCCGGGCCGACCCTGGCGCTGATCTGGGGCCTCGCGGCGCTGGGCGCGGCGCTCAAGCTGCGCGATCGGCTGCACGGCCGCGCCACGTCGACCGGCGTGTACTTCGCGTTCGGCTGGTTCGCGCTGCTGGCCATCGGCCCGCTGGCCGGCCACCTGCCGCGCGAGGCGCTGGTGCTGCTGCTGGCCGGCGGCGCCGCGTACACGGTGGGCACGGTGTTCTTCCTGCTCGACCATCGCCTGCGCTACGGCCACCTCGTGTGGCACCTGTTCGTGCTCGGCGGCAGCGCCTGCCACGTGGCCGCGGCGCTCGGCGGGCCGCGCTGAAGCGGGCGCGCCCGCAGCGCGCCGCGCGGCCGGCCGCGCGACCTGCGGCCGGCGCTACTGCCCCTGGCCGAGCGCGTAGCCCGGCTCGCCGCCGAAGGTGCACAGGTTCTCGGTCTTGATGACGTCGAGCCCGTCGCCGGCCACGTTGGTGAGCAGCGCGATGATCTCCCCGTGCGACACCGCGCGGCCGCGCCCGCGGTCGTCGGTGCCCACGAAGCGGCAGCGCCAGTGGTCGGTGCAGAAGGTCTCGGGGAAGCCGCCGGGCCACACCTTCACGCCGCGGTTGGTGATCATCTGCAGCTCGAAGCCGGCGGGGCGCGGGTGGTTCGCGAGCGTGACCAGCCGGCCGGCCAGGAACTCGGCCGTCACGTCGGCGGCGTGCACGAACACGTCGACGCCGACGATCTCCTTGGCCAGCGGCGCGGCCCGCACGTACAGCGGCGCGGGCGTCGCGCGCAGCTGCGGCGCGTCGGCGTAGCGCACCGGCGCGAAGCGGCGCGGCTCCTCGCCCAGCCGCGCGATCACCGCGTCGGCGAACGCGCGCGTGCCGACGGGCCGGTCGTCGACCGAGTGGCCGCCGTGCAGGTCGGCCGTGTGCACGCCGTCCTCGATCGTGCGCAGCCACGCGTTGTGCACGCGCGCGGCCACGGCCGACTGCCGCACGTGCACCAGCATCATCACGGCGGCGAGCAGCAGGCCGCTCGGATTGGCGACGTCGCGCCCGGCGATGTCGGGCGCGCTGCCGTGGATGGCCTCGAACATCGCGACGTGCTCGCCGACGTTGGCGCTGCCGCCGAGCCCCACCGAGCCGGTCAGCTCGGCCGCGATGTCGGAGAGGATGTCGCCGTACAGGTTGGTCGTGACGATGACGTCGAAGCGCTCGGGCCGCGTGGCCAGCCGTGCCGCGCCGATGTCGACGATCAGATGGTCCGACTCGATGTCGGGGTACTGTGCGGCGAGCTCGTCGAAGATGCGGTGGAACAGGCCGTCCGTCATCTTCATGATGTTGTCCTTCGTCATGCAGGTGACCTTGCGCCGGCCGTGCGCGCGCGCGTACTCGAACGCGTAGCGCACGATCTTCTCGCAGCCCGGCCGCGTCACGAGCTTCAGGCACTGGAACACCTCGTCGCTCTGGCGGTGCTCGATGCCGGCGTACAGGTCCTCCTCGTTCTCGCGCACGATCACCACGTCCATCGACGGGTGGTGCGTCGCGACGAACGGGTGGTAGGCCACGCACGGCCGCACGTTGGCGTACAGCCCGAGCGTCTTGCGCACGGTGACGTTGAGGCTCTTGTAGCCGCCGCCCGACGGCGTGGTCACCGGGCCCTTGAGGAACACCTTCGTGCGGCGCAGCGAGGCCCAGGCCTCGGGCTTGATGCCGGACGTGTGGCCTTCGCGGTAGACGCTCTCGCCGATGTCGATCACCTCGGGCGCGAGCTTCGCGCCCGCGGCGTCGAGCACGCGCAGGGTGGCGGCCATGATCTCGGGGCCGATGCCGTCGCCGTGGGCGACGGTGATGGGGGTGCGGTCGGGCATGGACGGACTCCGGCAGTGGGTGCGCGGATGCTGCGCACTCCGGGTCATCCTGAAAAGTGATACTTTCGGATTGTTTTCATCGAATCACCCGATGAGTGCCGCCACCGAGATCCGCCCGCCGCGCGTGACCCTGCCGCAGCTGCGCAGCTTCGAGGCCGTGGCGCGACTCGGCGGCGTGGGCCGCGCGGCGCGTGCGCTGCATCTCGCGCAGCCGACGGTGTCGACGCAGATGAAGGAGCTCGCGCGCGGGGTCGGCGCGGCCCTCTTCACGCCGCGCGGCCGCGGCCTCGAGCTCACGCCCACCGGCGAGCTGCTGCTGGCGACGGCGCGCGAGCTGTTCGAGCGCTGGCAGCGCTTCGAGCAGGAGGCCGCCGAGCTGCAGGGCCTCGAGCGCGGCCGGCTGCGCATCGCCGCGGTGACCACCGCCGAGTACTTCGTGCCCGACTTGCTCGGGCCGTTCGCGAAGCGGCATCCCGGCATCGACGTCGAGCTGGCGGTCGAGAACCGCGACGCGGTGGTGCGCCGGCTCGAGCGCGGCGACGACGAGCTCGCCGTGATGATGCTGCCGCCGACGCACCTGCCGCTGCAGCGCTGGCCCTTCCTCGAGAACCCGCTCGTGGTCGTGGCCGCGCGCGACCATCCGCTCGTCGCGCGCCGGCGCCTCACCTTGCAGCAGGTGGCGCGCGAGCCGCTGCTCGCGCGCGAGGCCGGCTCGGGCACGCGGCTGGCGGTGGAGGCCTTGCTGCAGCAAAAGGGTGTCGAGTGGCCCGCGCGCATGGCGCTGGGCAGCAACGAGGCGATCAAGCACGCCGTCGCCGCCGGACTCGGCATCGCGGTGATGTCGCGTCACGCGCTCGGGCGCGATCCGGCGCGCGACGGGCTGGTCGAGCTGAAGGTGCAGGGCCTGCCGATCCGCCGCATGTGGCACTTCGTCTGGCGCAGCGATCGCGCGCTCACCCTGCCGGCGCGCACCTTCCTCGACGACGTGCGCGCGCGCCTGGCGCAGCGTCGCGCGTCCGGGCCGCGCTGAACGTCAGCGGCCTTCGAGGATCGCCGCGGGGTCGCGGGACGATCGGGCGCCGTCCGGCTCGGCGTCGAGCGGTGCGCGCCGGCCGCCGCGCGCGATCTGCTCGTTGGTGATGCGCTCGATCTCGACGATGCCCACGCCGCGCAGCAGGCCGAGCTTGAGCGCCGCCGTGTACGACAGGTCGATCACGCGGCCCTTCACGAACGGCCCGCGGTCGTTGACGCGCACGATCACCTCGCGGCCGTTGGCGACGTTGCGCACCCGCGCGTAGCTCGGCAGCGGCCAGGTCGGGTGCGCCGCGGTCATGGCGTACATGTCGTAGATCTCGCCATTCGCGGTGCGCCGGCCGTGGAACTTGCGGCCGTACCACGACGCGAGCCCGCGCTCGACATAGGCGCGGTCCTCGAGCTTCGGCACGTAGGTCTGGCCCAGCACTTCGTACGGCTTGTTCGGCCCGTTGGGCCGGATCGGTTCGACTTGCGGCACCGCGTCGGGCACGCGTTCGAGGTCGGGCGGCGGATTGGCCTCGGCGCCGTCGCGCTCGGACGCCGGCGCGGGGCCGGGCGGGCGCGACGTGCCGCAGGCACCGAGCAGCAGCGCGGCGGCGATCGCCGCGGCCAGCAGGGCGGGCGGCGTGCGGCGGTGCGCGCCCGGGTTCATGCCGCCGCGATCGCGCATCGCTGCCGGCGCAGGACGTCGCGCTCGACGTGCTGCCACAGCGGATCGAGCTCGCGCAGCGCCGCGATCACCTGCGGTGGCAGCCAGTCGTCGTGGGTGGAGGTCTTCGGCATGCCATCGAGTCGACACGGCATGCCGATCGGTGGCATTCGATGGCGCGCCCGGCGGGGATCGAACCCACGACCCTCGGCTTCGGAGGCCGATACTCTATCCACTGAGCTACGGGCGCTGGAGAGGCCCGCAGTGTACCCGCCGACGTGTCGGCGCGGGCTTCGCGGCCGGGGCGATCGGCGCCGCCTGCGCGGCGACAAAGCGCCGGATCTCGGCCAGGGTTTCGCGCGGGCGCTCTTCGGGCACGAAGTGGCCGGCCGGCAGCGCCGCGCCGCTGACGCGCCGCGCCACCTTCCGCCACTCGGCCAGCGGATCGAACATCCGGCCGACCACGCCGCGGCTGCCCCAGATCACGTGCAGCGGCAGGTCGAGCAGGCGCCCGGCCTCGACGTCGGCGCGGTCGTGCTCGAGGTCGATGCCGGCGGCCGCGCGGTAGTCCTCGCAGCTCGCGTGGATGGTGCGGCGGTCGTAGCAGCGCACGTATTCGCGCAGCGCCTCGCGGGTGAACACGCCGCCGGCCGCGCCGGTGGTGGCGGCCAGCCGGCCGAGCATGCCGACGAGGCCGACGGCCTCGATCATCCGCTCGGGCAGCGGCGGCGGCTGGATGAACAGGAACCAGTGGTAGTAGGCGCGCGCGAAGGCCATGTCGGTGCGCTCGTACATGGCCAGGGTCGGCGCGATGTCGATCACCGTCAGGCTGGCCACGCGCTCGCCGTGGTCGCGCGCCAGCCGGTGCGCCACCCGCGCGCCGCGGTCGTGGCCGACGAGGTGAAAGCGCTCGTGGCCGAGCCTGCCCATGAGCTCGACCATGTCGAGCGCCATCACGCGCTTGCTGTAGTTGGAGTGGTCCGGCAGCCCGCGCGGCTTGGACGAATCGCCGTAGCCACGCAGGTCGGCGCACACGACGGTGTGGTGCCGCGCGAGCGGCGGCGCGATGCCGTGCCACATCACGTGCGACTGCGGCCAGCCGTGCAGCAGCAGCACGGGCGGGCCGTCGCCCGCGAGCGCCACGTTCAAGGTCACGCCGTTGCAGCGGACGCGCCGGTACTCGAAGCCGGGCAGGCGCCCGGCACGAAGGGACGGTGTCATGGCGACTCAGTATGCCGCTCGCGCGCGGCGGCACGATCACGGCGGCGCGTGCGCCGCAGGTTCGAACGGCCTGAACCACGGCGTTCGCAGGGCGCGTGCGCGGCGGCGGCCGGCGCGCGTCTTGCTCGGTGCCCGGGACCCGACAGCGCGACACGGAGACGCACGTCATGAACACCCCCATCGCCGTCCGCCGCCTCGACACGGTGTCGCCCGCGCAGATCGAGCAGCTCGCCGACGTGCTGATCGACTGCGTGGAAGGCGGCGCCTCGGTCGGCTTCATGCTGCCGATCGCGCGCGACACGGCGCTCGGCTTCTGGCGCGGCGTGGCCGTCGCCGTGGCGGCCGGCGAGCGCGCCCTCGTCGTGGCCGAAGACGGCGTCGGCGTCGTCGGCACGGCGCAGCTCGTGCTGCGCCAGCCGGAGAACCAGCCGCACCGCGCCGACCTCGCCAAGATGCTGGTGCACCGCCGCGCGCGCCGCCGCGGCGTGGGCGCCGCGCTGCTGCACGCGGCCGAGCGCGTGGCCCTCGAGTGCGGCAAGACCGTGCTGGTGCTCGACACCGCGAGCGCCGAGGCCGAACGGCTGTACGCGCGCGGCGGCTGGCAACGCGTGGGCGTGGTGCCCGACTACGCGCTGCTGCCGGGCGGCGGCTTCTGCGACACGGTCTTCTTCTGGCGGCGGCTCGCGGTCGCGGCCTGAGCGGCACCGCCCGCGCCGAACGCGCGCCGGTGCCAGATCCGGATCACTCCGCTGTCGACGCTGCGGCGCGCTCGCGATACTGGCTGCGGCGCGGCCGCATCGGTGCGACCGCCGCCGCCGACCCGATGCCCACCGAGACGCCGCGCGCGGCGACCCCTCCGAGCCCGCCCGTCTGCGTGGCCCGCCGGCTGCTGGCCAAGTCGGTCGACGTGCTGCTGTTCGGCGCGGCCGCGTTCGTGATCGGAAGGCTGCTGCTGCCCGATCAGTTCAACGTCGGCGGCGTGGTGCCGGCCTTCGGCACCTCGGTGTGGGTGCTCGGCTTCTTCGTGGTGGCCGACACCGTGTGCGCGCAGCTGCTGGGCGCCACGCCGGGCGAGCTGCTCGCCGGCATCCGCGTGCGCATGGCCGATGGCAGCCCGCTCACGTGGTCGGCGCGGCAAGACCGCACCACCGATGCGCTGGTCGACGGCACGCTCGGCGCGCCGGGGCTGCTGCGCGCGTTGCTGCGCGGGCAGCCCGCGCCGTACGACCGCGACTGGCGGGTCGACTTCCTGCAGGCCGGAGCGTTGCAGCGGCTGGCCGCCGGCCTCGTCGTCGCCGTGGGACTGGTCGTGCTGCTGGCCGTCGGCGGCTGGCTCGCGCTGTTCAAGGGACTCGACGCCGACACGCGCGTGGCCGCGAGCCGCGTGCTGCGCTGGGTCGGCGTGCCGGTGCGCGCCGTGTGGGCCAACCCCATCACCGGCGCGCTGGTCGAGCTGCCCGAGGGCTGGTACGTGCGGCGCTCGACCAGCCGGCCGATGGCCGGCAACGACGTGGTCGAGTTCGAGTGCGCCGACGGACCCGCGAAGTGCCGCGTGGTGCTGGGCACGTTGCCGCAGTCGGAGGTCGGCGCGGTCGATCCCGAGCGCGACACGACCGCCGCGTCGATCGAACACTTCTTCGACTTCATCGTCGGCGAGCGCGACATCGGCCGCATCGACACGCGCGCCGGGCTCGCCGGCGAGGCGCGGCTCGGCCAGGTCTACGTCGCGGAGCTGGCGCCGCTGCCGTCGGCGGCGCAGGCCGCGCGCATCGGACTGTGCTGGTTCACCGAGCGCAAGCACACCTGGGTGCTGGCCGCCACCTTCGAGCGCGCGGACGGACCGGCCGACCGGGCCGGCGACGCAACCGCGCTGGCGCTGGCTCTCGTGCACGCCTCGCGAGGCGGCCGTGGCGACTGAGACCGGCGTGACCGTCGCGGCGCCCGCCGCCTTGCGCCGCCGCGCCGCCGCGCGGCTCGTCGACGGGCTGTGGCTGGTGCCGGCGGGCTGGTTCGCGTGGGGTGCGAGCTCGATGCTCGTCGACCTCGACTGGCTCCGGCGTGCGGCGGCGTTGGCGCTGTTCGTCTGCGCGCTGCAGCTCGTGCTGGA
>CAZFET010000130.1:0-9339 GCA_964517545.1 uncultured Burkholderiaceae bacterium | reverse complement strand
GCGCGCCAGCACCGACTCGACCTCGCCCGCGTCGTGCGCGGTCACCTGGGCGATGCGGCCGGTGACGCGCGCGTGCGCGGCCACGTCGGGCGGCAGCGGGTCGTCGGTCTTGAAGCGCAGCATCTGGTGCGCCGTGCCGGCCAGCAGGTTGGAGGTGCGGTCGAGCGCCACCACGCGACCCTGCTTGAGCATCGCGATGCGGCCGCACAGCGCCTCGGCCTCCTCGAGGTAGTGCGTGGTCAGCAGCACGGTGTGCCCCTGCTTGTTGAGCCGCGCCACGAACGACCACAGGGTCTGCCGCAGCTCCACGTCGACCCCCGCGGTCGGCTCGTCGAGCACGATCACCGGCGGCCGGTGCACCAGCGCCTGCGCCACGAGCACGCGCCGCTTCATGCCGCCGGACAGCTGCCGCATGTTGGCGCCGGCCTTGTCGGCCAGGCCCAGGCCTTCGAGCAGCTCGTCGATCCAGGCGTCGTTGCCGCTCACGCCGAAGTAGCCGCTCTGGATGCGCAGGGTCTCGCGCACGCTGAAGAACGGGTCGAACACCAGCTCCTGCGGCACGATGCCGAGCGAGCGGCGGGCGGCGGCGTAGTCGGCCACCACGTCGTGGACGAGCACGCTCACCTTGCCCGCGCTGGCGCGCGCCAGGCCGGCCAGGATGCTGATCAAGGTGGTCTTGCCGGCGCCGTTCGGGCCGAGCAGGCCGAAGAACTCGCCCGCCTCGATGTCGAAGCTCACGTCGTCGAGCGCGCGGACTTCGCCGCGCGCGCCGAGGTAGGTCTTGCAGACGTGGGAGAACGAGACGGCCGCGGGCATGGAGTCGCGATTGTAGGGAGCGCTCCCGAAGCGCGCGCGGCGGCGGCGCGCGGTGCCAGAATCGCCGGCATGCAGCCGAAGAAGCCGCGCCGCACCGCCGAACGCATCCTCGAGGTCACGCTCGATCTGTTCAACCGCTTCGGCGAGCCCAACGTCAGCACCACGCTCATCTCGGCCGAGCTGAACATCAGCCCCGGCAACCTGTACTACCACTACCCGGCCAAGGACGAGCTGATCAACTCGCTGTTCGACCGCTACGAGCGGGCGCTCGGCGAGCTGCTGCACGCGGCCGACAACGTGCGCAACGTCGAGGACGCGTGGCTGTTCTTCCACATGCTGTTCGAGCTGATCTGGCAGTACCGCTTCCTGTACCGCGACCTGAACGACCTGCTCAGCAAGAACCGCCGCCTCGAGACGCACTTCCAGTACGTGCTGAAGAACAAGCAGCGCGCCGTGCAGTCGGTGCTCGACGGCCTGGCGCGCGGCTCGGCCATCCGCATCGCCCGGTCGGCGGCGGAACCGGTGGCCACCGCGATGGTGGTGGTGCTGACCTACTGGCTGAGCTACGAGTACGTGCGCGACCCGCGCCGCGCGCTCGAGCCCGAGAGCGCCGGCGCCGCGCTGCTGCGTGGCGCCTATCACGTGCTGAGCCTGCTGATGCCGTATCTCGACACGGCCGCGAAGCAGCACCTGCACACCCTGGCCGGCCCGTACCGACACGCCTGAGCCTGCCCTTCACCGCCCGACCTTCACGACCCGCACACGACCACCGCCCGCACGGAGCACGAGGAGACGACCCATGGCCAAGTGGACTGCCTTTCCCTACGACAACGCCGAGTACACCTACGACGCGGCGACCCTCAAGAAGAAGTGGGCCCGGCTGCACGCCGGCGACGCCGAACCGCTGCCGAAGGACGACAAGGTGCTCGCCGCGTGGGCGCTGTTCCACGCCGGCGAGTTCCAGAAGGCGTTCGACGCGGGGCTGAAGGCCGGCGGCGCCGGCATCACCGTGGCCAACAAGGCCCAGGCGATCTACGCCAACTACCTCGAGAAGAGCGAGAAGACCAAGCTCGCGATGTTCATGGAAGTCGCCGAGCGCGCCGAGGCGCAGCAGGGCAGCGAGCCGAAGAATGCCAACGCGCATTACTGGCAGGCCTATGCGCTGGGCCGCTACAGCCAGGGCATCTCCATCGTCAAGGCGCTGGCGCAGGGACTGGGCGGCAAGGTCAAGGCGGCGCTCGAGACCACGATCAAGCTGGCGCCGAAGCACGCCGACGCGCACATCGCGCTCGGCGCCTTCCATGCCGAGGTGATCGACAAGGTGGGCAAGCTGCTCGGCAAGACGCAGGGCGCCGACGCCGCCACCGGCCTCAAGATGTACCAGCAGGCGCTCAAGCTCAACCCGACCAGCGCGATCGCGATGGTCGAGTACGCCAACGGGCTGGTCATGCTCGAGGGCGACAAGAAGATGAAGGAGGCCGAGAAGCTCTACGAGCAGGCCGCGGCGTGCGAGCCGATGGACGCGATGGAGCGTCTCGACGTGGAGATGGCCAAGGCCGAACTCGAGGAGTAGTCGCGCGCGACGCCTGCGATCGCCGCGCGGCAGGAGGTCCGTCATGCCCGAGCAGCTCACCAGGCACCCCGAGGTCACGTTGCAGGTGCTGCGCAGCGCCGGCGGCGCGAAGGGCGGCGAAGGCGCGCCGCAGGCCATCCTCAAGAGCTGCCCCGCCGAGCGCTTCTGCGCCTTGCCGGGCGGCGAGATCTGCGTCTACGGCCTGCCCGAGGCGACGCGCATGACGCAGATCGCGCCGGCCGAGCTGCTCGCCGCCGCAGGCGGTGCGGCGTCGCCGGCAGCGCCGCCCGCCACGCTGTCCGCACCGCCGCCCGCCGCACCGCCGGGGCCGTCGTTCGACGGGGGCAGCGCCGCGGTCGGCGTGCTGGTCGGCGCGGTACTGGCCGCCGCCGTGTGGCGGCTGCGCCGCCCGCAGCGCTGAACGCCCGGCGCCGGACTCAGTCCTGCCCGGGCCAGGGCAGCATCAGCGCCAGCAGCAGCAGGTGCTCGAACTCCGGCGCGAAGCGCTCGATGATGCGCTGCGGATCGGCGCACAGCTTCCGGTCGGTCATGAGGCCGAACTGCACGCCGCCGCCGTAGCTCAGGATGCTCACGCCCACGCCGATGTCGCCCGAGGCGGGCACCCAGAACATGGTCTGCTTCAGGGTCGCGCCGCAGAACTTCAGCGGCCGTGCAGGCCCCGGCACGTTGGTCATGACCGCGGTCGCCTTCTTCGCGAACATGCCGAGCACCGCGTCCTGCACCGGCTTGATGAACAGCCCCGACATCGCGAGCACCGCGAACGCGAGCAGCGGCTGGTAGCTGCCCTTGAGCTCGTTCATGCGCGCGCGCACCGCGTACACGCGCTCGATCGGGTTGTCGATGCCGATCGGCAGCACCAGCGGCGCGAGGCCGAAGCGGTTGCCGAGCTGCCAGGCCTTGTCGAGCGGACGCAGGTTGACCGGCACCATCGCGCGGATCTCCTTGCCGGACGGATCGTCGCCCTGCTCGCGCAGCCAGCGGCCGATGGCGCCGGCCACGCACGACAGCAGCACGTCGTTGACCGAGCAGCCCATCGCCTTGCCGATGGCCTTCACGGCGTCCAGCGGGATCGGCTCGCCCCACGCCACCACCTTCTGACCGACCGGCTTGCGCTTGAGCAAGGTGGGCGAGTCGTCGGGCATCAGCGCGAGCGCGGCCACGTCGCTCACCACCTGGTAGCCGCTGCGCGCCATGTCGATCGAGCCGAGCAGCGGCTGCTGCGGGTTGGCCAGCATGTCGATCGACTTCGCGACGCCGCTGCCGTACATGCCGATGGCCTTGACGGTGAGGTCGGTGAGCGGCCTGACCACCGCGTCGGCCAGCCAGTCGCCTTCGTGCGCCGACTCCGCCTCGCGGCGCCGGCGCGTCGGCGGGTCGGCGCCGCCGTCGGTGATGGACATCATCACCGAGATGAGCGCGATGCCGTCGCCGATGCAGTGGTGCACGCGCGCGATCAGCGCGCTGCCGCCGTCGTAGTGCTCGATCAGGTGGAACTGCCACAGCGGATGCGCGTGGTCGAGCGGGGTCGTCGCGAGGCTGCCGCACAGCGCCTGCAGCGCGGCGCGCTCGCTCTGCCCGCGCTTGCGCGGCAGCGTGGTGCGCACCACGTGGCGATGCAGATCGAACTGCGGGTCGAAGACCCAGCTCGCGCCCATGGCGTCCTGCACGGCCTTCTGGCGGAAGCGGTCGTACTTCAGCAGCTTGTCGCGCACCCGCTCGCACAGCGCCTCGTAAGTGATGGCCGGCTCGAGCAGCCACACGCCGACGATCATCATCAGGTTGACGTCGTTGTCCATCCGCAGCCACGCGGTGTCGACGCGCGACATGCGCTCGGCATGGGCGGCGGGGGTCGGCATAGGGAATCTCCTCCGGCGGGCGTGCGCTGCGCGCCGACGATGCTGGGTAACATCGGCATCGTCAATGCCCATTTTCCTCCACGCCGTACAGCCCGGAGACCTGCCATGGCCGACCTGAATGCGCGCTTCGAGAAAGCCGTCGCCGAGAGCAAGCAGCTGCCCGAGAAGCCGGACAACATGACCTTGCTGAAGATCTACTCGCTGTACAAGCAGGCGACCGAAGGCGACGTGCAAGGCAAGCGCCCGGGCTTCACCGACATGGTCGGTCGCGCCAAGTGGGACGCGTGGAACGAGCTGAAGGGCAAGGACCGCCACGAGGCGATGCAGGAGTACATCGACCTCATCGAGTCGCTGAAGTAGCGCGCGCTCAGGCCTTCTTGCGGCGCGTGGCGGGCTTCGCCGCCGCCGCACCGAGCAAGGTGTCGAGATTCTTCTGGATCTCGGTCTCGATGGTCTTGCTGAAGGCGCCGAGCAGGAAGCCGAGCTTCGCTTCGAGATCGAAGTGGTCGGCGGCCACGATGAGCCGGCCGTTGACGCCGCTGCGCGTGAACTCCACGGTGTCGCTGGTCTCGCCCTCGATCACCGTGCACTCCATGTCGAACTTCTGCTCGACCTCCTCGGCCCACTTCCATGCCACCTTGCGTGCGCGTGCGAGACCCAGCTCGTGCTTGCGGTGGATGCGGATGTCGGGCATGGCGTCTCCGGGCGTGGCGGCGGGTGGTCAGGGTGCGGCGAGTGTGGCGCGGCGCTCGTCCTTCGGCAAGGCGGCCAGCCGCTGCACCTCGGCATAGAAGCGCCCGAAGTCGCGCCCCTCGCGCTCGAACAGCCGCTCGAAGGCGGGCACCAGCTCGTTGTACGCGGCGAGCACGCCGAACGACGCGTTGTTGGCGCGCTCGAACCATGCGTCGTAGCCGGACCAGCCGCCCCAGCGCTGCGCCTTGAGCTGCGCGTGGTCGCGGCGCAGCGCGGCCATCAGCTCGGCCTTGCGCGCGCGCTTGGCGTCGTCGGGCTGCGCGCTCGCGTACAGCGCCTGCAGCGCGTCGCGGTAGCGCGTGGTGAGCTCGCGGAAGTCCTGGCGGCGGGCCTCGTGCCGCGCGTACTCCTCGCGCGCCGGCGCCGTGGCGTGCGCGGCCAGCCAGCGCTCGACGCCGATGCGCTCGACCGCCGTGGCGAACGACTCGTTGAAGGTGGTGTCGTCGCTCGCGTAGGCGATCTGGTGCGCCAGCTCGTGGAAGACGAGGCGCGCGAGTTCGCCTTCGGGCCAGCCGATGAAGGTGTTGAGCAGCGGATCGCCGCCGAGCCACTCGGTCCAGCCGAGGGTCGAGTACGCCGGCACGCCGTACACGTTCGCCTCCCAGCCTTCGCCGCGCAGCGCGACCGCGAGCGCGTCGGCGTCGGCGCGGTCGAAGTAGCCGCGGTAGCCGACGCAGCCGACGACCGGGAAGCACCAGGTCTTGAGCTGCAGCGACAGCTCCGGCGCCGCCACCACGTTCCACACCGCGGCCGGGCGCTGGAGGTCGGCGTAGCGGCGGTAGCTGCGGTTGTCGGGCAGCTTCAGCTCGCTCACCGCGAAGTCGCGGATGCGCTGCGACAGCTGCAGGCGTTCGCGCAGCGACGCCGGCGTGGCGGGCTCGGCCAGCCACTCGTTAACCGGCCTGGCGGCCTGCATCAGCGAGAGGTGGCCGCCGAGCGACTGCGCGTAGTAGCCGAGCGTCGAGCAGCCGCTGGTCAGGCACACGGCGGCGCCGGCCAGCAGCGCGACGCCGAACACTCCGCCGAGGGCCATGCCGAGGGTGCGCTTCAAGCGGGGTTCACGGACGGGTGCTGCCGGCCCGGCGCTCGCATCAGGCCGGCCGCACGTCGACCAGGCAGTCGTAGAACGTCGGCGCGCGGCCGATGTCGGTGAGCGCCTGCGAGGTGACCTCGTTGACGTTGCTGCCGGCGGCGCCGAACTTGCGCCACCACACGCCCAGCGCGTTGACCACGCCGGGCCGCGCGCGCGCGCTCACCGACGCCTTGCAGCGGTAGTCGCCACGGTCGTTGAACACGCGCACCATCTGCCCGTCGGCGATGCCGCGCGCGGCGGCGTCGGCGGCGTGGATCTCGACGATCGGCTCGCGCTCGATGTCGCGCAGGCTCTTCACGTTGACGAAGCTGGAGTTGAGGAAGTGGCGCGCCGGCGGCGAGATCATCGCCAGCGGGTAGCGCGCCGCCAGCGCCGGCGTCGTCTCGGCGCACTCGTGGTTCGGCACGAAGTCGGGCACGCCGAAGCCGGGCGCGTCGACGCGCGCCTTGCCGTCGGGCGTGGGGAAGCCGCCCTCGGCGAACGGCGCGTCGGGAACCGGCAGCTTGACCCAGCCGTCGCGGCGCAGCGCCTCGAAGTCGATCCCGTCGAAGGCCTGCCGCGCGAGCGCCTCGTCGCTGTCGGCGAAGCAGGGATCGTCGAAGCCCATGCGCGCGGCCAGCTCGCGGAAGATCTGCGTGTTCGGCTTCGCCTGCCCGAGCGGCGCGATCGCCGGTTCGTTGATCAGCGCGTAGGTGTGGCCGTAGGCCGTGTGCACGTCGAGGTGCTCGAGCTGCGTGGTGGCCGGCAGCACGAAGTCGGCGTGGTCGGCCGTGTCGGTGAGGAAGTGCTCCAGCACCACCGTGAACAGGTCCTCGCGCGCGAATCCGCGCACCACCTTCGGCGACTCCGGCGCCACCGCGACCGGGTTGCTGTTGTAGACCACCAGCGCCTCGATCCTCGGGCCGAAGGCGGGCGACGCCTCGCGCAGCAGGTCGTCGCCGATCGTGCTCATGTTGACGATGCGCGGCGTGCGCGCGCCCAGCAGGTCGGGCCGTTGCAGCGCGGCGTCGCGCCGCACGTGGCGGAACCAGCCGGAGCTCGACAGCAGCATGCCGCCTGCGCGATGCCGCCAGGCGCCCACGAGGCACGGCAGCAGCGCCACCAGCCGCACCGCGTTGCCGCCGCCGTGCACGCGCTGCATGCCGTAGTTGAGCCGGATCGCCGCCGGTGCGATGCGGCCGTAGTCGTCGGCGAGCTCGCGGACTTCGTCGGCCGTGATGCCGCACTCGGCCGCGGCGCGCTCGGCGGGCCACTGCAAGGCGCGCTCGCGCAGTGCCGGCCAGCCCGACACGTGGCGCTCGAGGTAGTCGTGGTCGAGCCGGTCGCGCACGATCAGCTCGTGCATCAGCGCGAGGGCCAGTGCGCCGTCGGTGCCCGGCCGCAGCGCGATGTGCCGGTGGCACTTCTCGGCGGTCTCGGTACGCCGCGGGTCGATGCACACGAGCTTCGCGCCGGCACGCTTGGCCTGCTGCGCGAAGGTCCAGAAGTGCAGGTTCGACGTGATCGAATTGCTGCCCCAGATCAGGATCAGCCGGGCCTCGGCGAAGTGCTCGACGTGCATGCCGACCTTGGCGCCGTAGGTCGCCGCCAGCGCCTCGCCGCCCGCGCTGGAGCAGATGGTGCGGTCCAGCCGCGACGCGCCCAGGCGGTGGAAGAAGCGCGCGGCCATGCTCTCGCCCTGCACGAGCCCCATGGTGCCGGCGTAGCTGTACGGCACGATGGCCTGCGGGTCGCGCGCGGCGATGGCCCGCAGCCGCGCCGCGATCTCGCCCAGCGCCGCGCTCCAGCCGACCGGCTCGAAGCGCCCGGAGCCCTTCGGGCCGACGCGCCTGAGCGGCTGCAGCACGCGCTCGGGGTGATAGGTGCGCTCGGCGTAGCGCGAGACCTTGGTGCACAGCGCGCCGTGCGTGGTGGGATGGTCGGGGTCGCCGGCCACGCGCACGACACGGCCGTCCTCGACCGTCACGTGCAGCGCGCAGGTGTCGGGGCAGTCGTGCGGGCAGGCGCCGCGCACCACGTGCGTTCCGGGGGATTCGCGGGTCATGCTGTCGGTCATCGGCGCACTATTGCACGGCCGCATGCTTGTCAGACGGCCCGGCACCTTCTCAGAATGGTCACCGCGAGGAGAACGAAGGAGGGTGTCATGCCGATATTCCGACGGGCCATCGCCGCATTGTGCCTCGCGGTGCTGGCCATCGACGCTGCCGCGGCCGCCGACCCCGGCGTGTCGCCGGGCGAGGTGGTCATCGGCCAGAACATCACCTTGCAAGGCGGCAAGAACGCCTACGGCGTCGCGGTGCGCGACGGCATGAAGCTGTACCTCGACGCCGTCAATGCCGGCGGCGGCATCCACGGGCGGCAGATCGTGCTGCGCACCCTGGACGACGACAACCAGAACGGCACCGCGGAAGCCAACGCGCGCAAGCTGGTGCAGGACGGCGCGTTCATCCTGTTCGGCTCGATCGAGGGCGGCCCGTCCGGCGCGGTCATGAAGGCCGCGAGCGAACTGAAGGTGCCGTTCTTCGGCCCGCTGGCCGGCGCGCCCGGGCTGCGCCGGCCGCACCAGCCGATGGTCTTCCCGGTGCGCCCCGAGCATCGCCACGAGCCCCGGGCCCCGATGGGCTGGGGGCCGCGCACGGGCCTGACGACCGTCGCGTTCTTCCACGTCGACTCCGCCGGCGGCCGCGAGCACGCCGAGAACGTGCGGCTGATCGCGCAGGAGCTGGGTCTGAAGTCCGTGCTGCCGGTGCCGTTCAAGTCCGACATCGGCGACGCGGAGCTCGACGCGATCGTCCGCCGGCTCGAGCAGGCGAAGCCCGACATGATGTTCAACCACGGCTCGGCCGGCCTGTACGCACGACTCATCGCCAAGGCGAAGGCGGCGGGCGTGAGGACCACGTTCATGGCCGTGAACTCCGGCTCCTCGCAGATCGCGCGCCAGCTCGGGCCGCTGGCGCAAGGCATGGTGTTCGCCCAGGTCGTGCCCAGCCCGTGGGAGCGCAAGCGCGAGATCGCGCGCGAGTACCAGGATGCGGCGCGCCGGCAGAACCCGGACGCCGAGCTGAGCTACGGCGGCCTCGAGGGCTACATGACGGCCAAGGCCCTGGTCCTGGCCCTGCGCGCGACCGGCAAGGCCCTGACGCGCGCGACCTTCGTGCGCACCTTGTACGCGACGCGCTTCGACCTCGGCGGCGTGAACGTGCGCTGGTCGCCGGGCGACCACGAGG
>CAZFET010000129.1:3540-9344 GCA_964517545.1 uncultured Burkholderiaceae bacterium | reverse complement strand
ACGTTCTTGCGGACCTTCTTGCTGACGCGACGCGCGGCGGTGTTGACGGGTGGCTTGGCCATGTCGTGTTTCCTTGATCAGACGCCCGGGGCTACGCTCACTTCTTCAGCGCCGCGGCGCCCTTGCGCGGGCCCTTGCGGGTGCGCGCGTTGGTGCGCGTGCGCTGGCCGCGCACCGGCAGGCCGCGACGGTGGCGCATGCCGCGGTAGCAGCCGAGGTCCATCAGGCGCTTGATGTTGATGGACATCTCGCGCCGCAGGTCGCCCTCGATCGTGAGCTTGCCGATCTCCTCGCGGATCTTCTCGAGATCGGCGTCGGACAGGTCCTTGATCTTCTTGGTGTAGGCCACGCCCGCCGCGTCGCAGATCTTCTGCGCCGTGGTGCGGCCGATGCCGTAGATCGAGGTCAGCCCGACGTCCGCGTGCTTGTGCGGCGGGATGTTGATGCCAGCGATACGTGCCATGTTGCTCTACCTGTCAGCCTTGACGCTGCTTGTGACGCGGGTCCGTGCAGATCACGCGCACCACGCCCTTGCGGCGGATGATCTTGCAGTGGCGGCACATCTTCTTGACCGATGCTGCGACCTTCATGGTCTCTCCTTCAATCACTTCGCGCGGAACACGATGCGGCCGCGCGTCAGGTCGTAGGGCGACAGCTCCACCGTCACCTTGTCGCCCGGCAGGATCTTGATGTAGTGCATGCGCATCTTCCCCGAGATGTGCCCGAGCACGACGTGCCCGTTCTCCAGCTTCACGCGGAAGGTGGCGTTGGGCAGGTTCTCGAGGATCTCGCCCTGCATCTGGATGACGTCGTCCTTCGCCATCTCATCCGGCCTTGAAACTCGCCTTCTTCAGAAGGCTTTCGTATTGCTGGCTCATCACGTAGCTCTGCACCTGCGCCCAGAAGTCCATCGTGACCACCACGATGATCAGCAGCGAGGTGCCGCCGAAGTAGAACGGCACGTTGTAGCGCAGCACCAGGAACTCCGGCAGCAGGCACACCGCGGTGATGTAGATCGCGCCGGCCAGCGTCAGGCGCGACAGGATGCGGTCGATGTGTCTGGCCGTCTGGTCGCCCGGACGGATGCCCGGGATGAACGCGCCGCTCTTCTTCAGGTTGTCGGCCGTCTCGCGGCTGTTGAACACGAGCGCCGTGTAGAAGAAGCAGAAGAACACGATCATCGCCGCGTACATCAGCACGTACACCGGCTGGCCGGGCGACAGCGCGGCCGACAGGTCGCGCAGCCAGCGCAGGCTGTCGTTGCCGGTGGCGAACCAGCCCACCACGGTGGCCGGCAGCAGGATGATCGACGACGCGAAGATCGGCGGGATCACGCCCGACATGTTCAGCTTCAGCGGCAGGTGCGACGACTGCCCGCCGTAGACCTTGTTGCCGACCTGTCGCTTGGCGTAGTTGACGAGGATCTTGCGCTGCCCGCGCTCGACGAACACGACGAACCACGTCACCACGATCACGATCGCGATGATGAACATCGCGACGATGATGCTCATCGCGCCGGTGCGCACCAGCTCGAACAGCCCGCCGATGGCCGACGGCAGCCCCGCGGCGATGCCGGCGAAGATGAGGATCGAGATGCCGTTGCCCAGGCCGCGCTCGGTGATCTGCTCGCCGAGCCACATCAGGAACATCGTGCCGGCCACCAGGCTCACCACCGCGGTCATGCGGAACCCGAAGCCGGGGTTCAGCACGAGGCCCGGCGAGCCTTCCAGCGCCAGCGCGATGCCCAGCGACTGGAACAGCGCGAGCGCCAGGGTGCCGTAGCGCGTGTACTGCGTGATCTTGCGGCGGCCCGCCTCGCCTTCCTTCTTCAGCGCCTCGAGCGTGGGCACGACGTAGGTCATCAGCTGCATGATGATCGACGCCGAGATGTACGGCATGATGCCCAGCGCGAACACCGTGAAGCGCGACAGCGCGCCGCCCGAGAACATGTTGAACAGGCTCAGGATGCCGCCTTGCTGGCCCTGGAAGAGCTGCTGCAGCTGCACCGGGTCGATGCCCGGCACGGGGATGTGCGCCCCGATGCGATAGACCACCAGCGCGAGCAGCAGGAAGACGAGCCTGCGTCGCAGGTCGCCGAACTTGCCGCTCTTCGCGAGTTGGTTGGCCGAAGTCGCCACGAATGCCTTTCCTGCGCGCTCAGGCCACCGAGCCGCCGGCCGCCTCGATCGCCGCCTTGGCGCCCGCGGTCGCGGCGATGCCCTTGAGCGCGACCTTCTTCGTCAGCTCGCCGGACTTGATGACCTTGACGTTCTTGATCAGCTCGCCCACCAGGCCGGCTTGCTTCAAGGTGAGCAGATCCACCTCGGCCGCGCCCAGGCGCTCGAGCGCGGCCAGCGTGACCTCGGCATTGAACGGCTTGGACGTCGACTTGAAGCCGCGCTTGGGCAGCCGGCGCTGCAGCGGCATCTGGCCGCCTTCGAAGCCGACCTTGTGATAGCCGCCGGCGCGCGACTTCTGGCCCTTGTGGCCGCGGCCCGCGGTCTTGCCCAGGCCCGAGCCGATGCCGCGGCCGACGCGGCGGCGCGCCTTCTTGCTGCCGGCAGCCGGCTTGAGGGTGTTCAGATCCATCACAGCACCTTCACCAGGTACGAGACCTTGTCGATCATGCCGCGCACCGCGGGCGTGTCTTCGAGCACCGCCTCGCTGTTGAGCCGGCGCAGGCCCAGGCCGCGCACCGTGTCGCGGTGCGACTGCTTGGTGCCGATCACGCTCTTGACGAGCTTGACCTTCAGCGTCTTCTTGTCCGTCATGTCGGTTCTCCGGCGCGGCCTCAGGCGAACAGCTCTTCGACCGTCTTGCCGCGCTTGGCGGCGACCTCGGAGGCCGTGGTCGAGCGCTTGAGCGCGTCGAGCGTGGCGCGCACCATGTTGTACGGGTTGGTCGACCCGTGGCTCTTGGCCACGATGTCGGTCACGCCCATCACCTCGAACACCGCGCGCATCGGGCCGCCGGCGATGATGCCGTCGCCGGCCCTGGCCGGCGCCATCAGCACCTTGGCCGAGCCGTGTTCGCCCGTCACGTTGTGGTGGATGGTGCCGTTCTTCAGCGGCACCTTGAACATGTTGCGACGCGCGGCCTCCATGGCCTTCTGCACGGCCACCGGCACCTCGCGGGCCTTGCCCTTGCCCATGCCGATGCGGCCGTCGCCGTCGCCCACCACGGTGAGCGCGGCGAAGCCGAGGATGCGGCCGCCCTTCACCACCTTGGTGACGCGGTTGACCGCGATCATCTTTTCCTTGAGGCCGTCGTCGCGACCTTCGTCCTGAACGCGGGGTTGGAATTTCGCCATGTCCGGATTCCTCGTCTCAGTGCTGCGCTCAGAACTTCAGGCCCGCTTCGCGTGCCGCCTCGGCCAGCGCCTTCACGCGGCCGTGGTACGCGAAGCCGGCGCGGTCGAACGCGACCGTCTCGATGCCGGCGGCCTTGGCCCGCTCGGCGATGCGCTTGCCGACGATGGCCGCGGCCGCGGCATTGCCGCCCTTGCCGGCGCCTCCGAGCTGCTCGCGCAGGTCTTTCTCGACGGTCGAGGCGCTGGCCAGCACACGCGCGCCGTCGTCGGAGACGACGCTGGCGTAGATGTGCAGGTTGGAGCGGAACACCGTCAGGCGAGCGACCTTCTGCTTGGCAATACGCGCGCGCGTCTGGCGCGCACGGCGCAGTCGCTGCTCTCTCTTGTTCAGCATGTCATCGCTCCTTACTTCTTCTTGGTCTCTTTGAGGACCACGCGCTCGTCGACGTAGCGGATGCCCTTGCCCTTGTAGGGCTCGGGCGGCCGGATCGCGCGCACCTCGGCCGCCACCTGTCCGACCACCTGGCGGTCGGCGCCCTTGATGACGATCTCGGTCTGCGTGGGGCACTCGACCTTGATGCCGGCCGGCATGTCCTTGACCACCGGGTGCGAGAAGCCGACCTGCAGGTTGAGCTTGGCGCCCTGCGCCTGCGCGCGGAAGCCCACGCCCACGAGGTTCAGCTTGCGCTCGAAGCCCTTGCTGACGCCGTTGACCATGTTGGCCACCAGCGCGCGCATCGTGCCGCTCATCGCGTCGGCCTCGGGCGAGTCGTTGGCCGGCGTGAACATCAGCTTGCCGCCTTCGCTGCGGACCACGACCAGGCTGTTGAGCGCGCGCGTCAGCGTGCCTTGCGCACCCTTCACGCTGATCTGGTCTTGCTTGATCTGCACGTCCACGCCCTGCGGCAGCGTGATCGGCATCTTTCCAACGCGGGACATCGCGAATCCTCCGTCAGGCCACCACGCACAGCACCTCGCCGCCGATGCCGGCAGCGCGCGCCTTGCGGTCGGTCATCACGCCGCGCGGCGTGGTGACGATCGCCACGCCCAGGCCGTTCATGACCTGCGGAATGTCGTGGCGTCCCTTGTAGACGCGCAGGCCGGGACGGCTGACGCGCTCGATGCGTTCGATCACAGGACGACCGGCGTAGTACTTCAGCGCGATCTCGAGCTCGGGCTTGGCGGCATCGCCCTTGACGGCGAAGCCTTCGATGTAGCCCTCGTCCTTCAGCACCTGCGCGATCGCGATCTTCAGCTTCGACGACGGCATCGACACGACCGCCTTCTCGACGCTCTGCGCGTTGCGGATGCGCGTCAGCATGTCGGCGATGGGATCACTCATGCTCATGGGGAATCTCCTGCTCGTGCCGCCGCTTACCAGCTCGCCTTGACGACACCGGGGATGTCGCCCTTGAAGGCCAGCTCGCGGATCTTGCTGCGCGCGAGACCGAACTTGCGGAACGTGCCGCGCGGACGGCCGGTGAGGCCGCAGCGGTTGCGCAGCCGCGTCGGGTTTGCGTTGCGCGGCAGCTGCTGCAGCGCCAGGCGAGCCGCGTAGCGCTCTTCGTCGGACTTCTTCGCGTCGTCGGCGATCGCCTTCAGCTCCGCGTACTTCCGGGCGTACTTGGCGACCAGCTTCTCGCGCTTGTCTTCGCGCTGCTTGAGGGACAGTTTGGCCATCTCGATGCGCCTTCAGTTCTTGAACGGGAAGCGGAAGGCCGCCAGCAGCGCCTTGCACTCGTCGTCGGACTTCGCGGTCGTGGTGATGCTGATGTTCAGCCCGCGCACCGCGTCGACCTTGTCGTACTCGATCTCGGGGAAGATGATCTGTTCCTTGACCCCGACGTTGTAGTTGCCGCGGCCGTCGAACGAGCGCCCCGAGATGCCGCGGAAGTCGCGCACGCGCGGCAGCGCGATCGTGACGAAGCGGTCGAGGAACTCGTACATGCGCACGCCGCGCAAGGTGACCATCGCCCCGATGGGCACGCCCTCGCGGATCTTGAAGCCGGCGATGGCCTTGCGCGACTTCGTGACCACGGGCTTCTGGCCGGCGATCTTGGTGAGGTCGCCGACGGCGTGGTCCATCACCTTCTTGTCGGCCACCGCCTCGCTCACGCCCATGTTGAGCGTGATCTTGGTCAGGCGCGGCACCTGCATCACGGACTTGTAGCCGAACTTCTTCATCAGGTCCGGCACGACCTTCTCGCGGTAGTAAGCCTTCAGGCGAGCGCTGGATTGCTGTTGAGCCATGGATGAACCTCGCCTCAGGCCTTGATCTCGTCGCCGCTGGACTTGTAGACGCGCACCTTCTTGCCGTCGTCCAGCAGCTTGAAGCCCACGCGGTCGGCCTTCGCCGTGGCGGGGTTGAAGATCGCGACGTTGCTCTGGTGGATGGGCATCGACTTGGTGATCACGCCGCCGGTCGTGCCCTTCAGCGGGTTCGGCTTGACGTGCTTCTTCACCACGTTGACGCCCTCGACCACGATGTGGTCGT
>CAZFET010000129.1:226-3530 GCA_964517545.1 uncultured Burkholderiaceae bacterium | reverse complement strand
TCGTCGACGCGCGAGGTCACGGTGCCGCGCTTGCCCTTGTCGCGGCCGGCCAGCACGATGACCTGGTCGCCTTTGCGGATCTTGTTCATGGTGGGTCCTTCCTGCGCCCGGCTCAGAGCACTTCAGGCGCCAGCGACACGATCTTCATGAAGCGCTCGGTGCCCAGCTCGCGCGTCACCGGGCCGAAGATGCGGGTGCCGATCGGCTCCAGCTTGTTGTTGAGCAGCACGGCGGCGTTGCCGTCGAACTTGATCAGCGAGCCGTCCTGGCGGCGCACGCCCTTGGCCGTGCGCACCACGACCGCGCTGTAGACCTCGCCCTTCTTGACGCGGCCGCGCGGCGCAGCTTCCTTGATCGACACCTTGATGATGTCGCCGATGCCCGCGTAGCGGCGCTTGCTCCCGCCGAGCACCTTGATGCACATGACGGACTTGGCGCCCGTGTTGTCCGCGACGTCGAGTCGCGATTGCATTTGGATCATGTCTTTCCCCAACTTGCACCACCGCGTCCCCGAAGGACGGCGCCGGTCAGTCTTGGGCCCGTGGTCTGGGCGGAACCGTCGGCCGATGCTGCCCGTGAAGGGCAACGCCGGCTTGACGGCGAAGCCGCGGATTTTCGTCCGGGAGAACCCGGCTTGTCAACACTCCGGGGCTTCGCCAGCCCCGGAGCGCCCCGGCCGACGCCGGGCCGGGATCAGGCCGCGGCCTTGGCCTGCGCGAGCATCGTGGCCGCGTCGCTGACCTCGAACTTGCCGGGCGCCTCGACGTTGAGCGTCTCGACCACCCCGTCGCGGACGAGCATCGAGTAGCGCTGGGAGCGCAGTCCCATGCCGCGCGCCGAGAGGTCGAGCGTCATGCCCACGGCCTTGGTGAACTCGGCGCTGCCGTCGGCGATCATGCGCACCTTGCCGGCAACCTTCTGGTCGCGCCCCCAGGCGCCCATCACGTACGCGTCGTTGACCGACAGGCACCAGATCTCGTCGACGCCGGCGGCCTTCAGCTCGTCGTGCTTCTCGACGTAACCGGGCACGTGCTTGGCCGAGCAGGTCGGCGTGTACGCGCCCGGCAGCGCGAAGATCGCGACCGTCTTGCCCGCCAGCGCCTTCTGCACGTCGACGTTGTTCGGGCCGATCGAGCACCCTTCGGTCTCGACGTCGACGAACTCCTGCAGGGTCACCGCCGGCAGGCGGTCTCCGACTTTCAGCATGGGGTCTCCTCGTCAGTGAAAACGGCCGGGCGCCAGTATTCCAGCGCTCCGGCCGCGGCGCGCGGCGCCTCGCGAAACGCCCCGTCGCGCTTGCCAGTACGGATCAGGCGGCCGTCAGACGGTCCGGGCCTTTTCGACCAGGCGGGTGACCACCCAGGTCTTGGTCTTGGAGATCGGGCGGCTCTCGGTGATCTCGACCGTGTCGCCGAGCTTGTACTCGCCCTTCTCGTCGTGCGCGTGGTACTTGCTCGAGCGCGCGACGATCTTGCCGTACAGGTCGTGCTTGACGCGACGCTCGACCAGCACCGTCACGGTCTTGGCGCGCTTGTCGCTGACCACCTTGCCGACGAACGTGCGGACGACCTTGGCCTTGTCCTGCTGGGCTTGCGTCATTTCGCGGCTCCCTTCTTCTTCTCGGCGAGGATGGTCTTGGCGCGGGCGATGTCGCGCCGCGTCGCACCGAGCGACGCGGTGTTCGACAGCTGCTGCGTCGCCTTCTGCATGCGCAGCCCGAAGTGGGCCTTCAGCAGATCGGCCACTTCCTTCTCGAGCGCCGGGATGTCCTTGGCGCGCAGTTCAGATGCTTTCATCGATGACTCCCGTGCCTCAGGCGCCGACCTGGCGCGCGACGAAGGTCGTGCGCAGCGGCAGCTTCGCCGACGCGAGCTGGAACGCCTCGCGCGCGAGCTGCTCGGGCACGCCGTTGATCTCGTACAGCACCTTGCCCGGCTGGATCTCGGCGACGTAGTACTCCGGGTTGCCCGTGGCGATGCCGGTGTTGCGGCCCTTCTGCTCCTTGCGGAACTTGCGACGTGCGGGTTGCAGCATCGTTACTCTCCTTTGGTCTCCGGCGCCTTGGCGGCGTCGGAGCCCGGCGCGGCGACCTTGCGCACGCGCTTGACGGTCGTGGTCTTGGGGGCGTCACCGGCCGGCGCCTCGGCCGGGCGCTCGGTGCGCTCGCCGGGGCGGCCGCGGCCGCCGGGCGCACCCGGGCGCGCGCCGCGACGCGGACGGCGATCCTCTTCCTGGGCCTCGGGCGTGGCGCCGCCGGGGGCGTCGCCGCGGCCGAGGTTGTCGCCGCGGTAGACCCACACCTTCACGCCGATCACGCCGTAGGTGGTCTTGGCCTCGCCGAAGCCGTAGTCGATGTCGGCCTTCAGGGTGTGCAGCGGCACGCGGCCTTCGCGGTACCACTCGGTGCGCGCGATCTCGATGCCGTTCAGGCGCCCGGCCGACATGATCTTGATGCCCTGGGCGCCGAGGCGCATCGCGTTCTGCATCGCGCGCTTCATCGCGCGGCGGAACATGATGCGCTTCTCGAGCTGCTGCGTGATCGAGTCGGCGATCAGCTGCGCGTCGATCTCGGGCTTGGGCACTTCCTCGATGTTGACGGCGACCGGCACGCCGAGGCGGCGGGTCAGCTCGGCCTTCAGGTTCTCGATGTCCTCGCCCTTCTTGCCGATCACCACGCCCGGCCGCGCCGAGTAGATGGTGATGCGCGCGTTCTTGGCGGGCCGCTCGATCAGGATGCGCGAGACGGCCGCGTTCTTCAGGCGCGTCTTGAGGAAGTCGCGCACCTGCAGGTCCTCGGCGAGCATCTCGCTGAAGTTGCGGTTGGTCGCGAACCAGCGCGACGACCACGCGCGCGTGACGGGCAGGCGGAAGCCGGTCGGATGAATCTTCTGTCCCATGCTCTTCCTTCAGTTGCCCACGGTCACGAAGATGTGGCAGGTCGGCTTGCTGATGCGGTTGCCGCGGCCCTTGGCGCGCGCGGAGAAGCGCTTGAGCGTCGCGCCCTGCTCGACGTAGATCGAGGTGACCTTCAGCTCGTCGATGTCGGCGCCGTCGTTGTGCTCGGCGTTCGCGATGGCGCTCTCGATCGCCTTCTTGATGATCACGGCGGCCTTCTTGGGCGTGAACGTCAGGATGTTCAGCGCCTGGTCGACCTTCTTGCCGCGCACCAGGTCGGCCACCAGCCGGCCCTTGTCGGCCGACAGGCGCACGCCGCGCACGATTGCCTTGGTTTCCATCTGCGCGTCCCTCACTTCTTGGCGGCCTTCTTGTCCGCGGGGTGACCCTTGAACGTGCGGGTCATCGC
>CAZFET010000129.1:0-216 GCA_964517545.1 uncultured Burkholderiaceae bacterium | reverse complement strand
ACGTAGACCGGCACGTGCTGCTTGCCGTTGTGCACGGCCACCGTGAGGCCGATGAACTCGGGCAGGATCGTCGAGCGCCGCGACCAGGTCTTGATCGGCTTCTTGTCCTTGATGGCGGCAGCCTTCTCGACCTTGGCCATCAGGTGGTGGTCCACGAACGGACCCTTCTTCAGTGAACGAGCCATGGTTCCTCAGGCCTCACTTCTTGCGCCGCGA
>CAZFET010000128.1:0-9417 GCA_964517545.1 uncultured Burkholderiaceae bacterium | reverse complement strand
CCCTTGAGGTAGTTGCCCACCACGTAGTTCCACACCAGGTCGTTCGGGCGCAGGAAGCTGAACGTGGCGGCGAGCTCCTTGCCGCGCAGCAGCCCCGGGCCGTGCGGGCTCTGCGCGCCGATGGTCATCTCGCGCATCTGCACCGACGCCTCGTCGACGAACACGTCGAGCACGCCGGTGTCGCTGAAGTCGAGCAAGGTGGTCAGCAGGGTCAGACTCTCGGCCGGGTGACGCTTGCGCGCGGCCAGCACCGCCAGCGCGGTGGCGAGGATGGTGCCGCCGACGCAGAAGCCGAGCGTGTCGATCGTGTCCTGGCCGCTGATCTCGCGCACCACGTCGATCGCCTTGATCGCGCCGTGCTCGATGTAGTCGTCCCAGGTGCGGTCGGCCATCGACTCGTCGGGGTTGCGCCAGCTCACGACGAAGGTGCGGTGACCCTGCCCGACCGTCCAGCGGATGAACGAGTTGTCGGGCTGCAGGTCGAGGATGTAGTACTTGTTGATGCAAGGCGGCACGAACAGCATCGGCCGCTCGTACACCTTCGCCGTCAGCGGCTTGTACTCGATGAGCTGGAACAGCTCGTTCTCGAAGACGACCTGGCCTTCCGTGGTGGCCACGTTGCGGCCGACCTCGAACACGCTCTCGTCGGTCTGCGAGACGTGGCCCTTCTTCAGGTCTTCCAGCAGGTGCGCGAGGCCCTGGGCGATGCTCTCGCCCTTGGTCTCGAGCGCCTTGCGCTGCGCCTCGGGGTTGAGCGCCAGATAGTTGCTCGGGCTGGCCGCGTCGACCCACTGCTGCACCGCGAAGCGCACGCGCGCCTTGGTCTTCTCGTCGCCCTCGACGCTCTCGGCCATGCGCAGCAAGGTGCGCGCGTTGAGCAGGTAGACCTGCGCGAGGTAGGCCGCGGCCGGGTTGGCCAGCCACTCCTGGCCGGCGAAGCGCCGGTCGCCGAGCGCGACCGACGCGTCCTGGCCGTCGCCGCTCATGCGCGCGACCGACTGGTTCCACAGCTCGGTCGCCTCCTTGAGGTAGTCGGCCTGCAGCCGGGCGAGCGAGGTGACCGGGACGTTCAGTCCGGCCACGGATTTCACGGCGGCGCCGACGGCGTGCCCGAAGGCCGCCGCGGCGTCGGCGGGGTCGTGCCCGATCGGGCTGGTCTTGCGCTTCATCGTCTCCTCTCTTGGCGAGCTCGTGCGCACGGTGGTGGGTCGCATCAGGGTCGTTTGTCGCACGTTTCGGGCCGCATTTCTACGGCAGCGACCTTACCTCGCCATGACGCGGGCTTCCGTATAGTGGCGGGTTCATGATCCTGGTCGCCATCGCGTGGCTGTACGTCGTGGGCATGATGGCCCTCGCCGAAGCCACCAGCCCGAACGGCAGCGTGCTCGGAGCCGTGTTCACCCTGCTGCTGTACGGCCTCGGTCCGCTGGCGATCGTGATGTACATCCTCGGGACGCCGGCCCGGCGTGCGGCACGGCGCGCCGCCGAAGCGGCGGAGGCACCTCCGCCGCAGGCGGTGCCAGCGGTCGTGCCGCAGGCGGTGCCGGTGGTCGCACCGCTGGCGCCGCCCGCGTCAGCGGCGCCAGATGGCCGCGGCGAGGCGGCCGGTGCTGCGGTCGCGCCGGAACGAGAAGAAGCGCGCTGAGTCCTCGACGGTGCACCAGGCACCGCCCGAGACGCGCCGGACGCCGGCCGCGGTCAGCCGGTCGCGCGCGAGACCCGGCAGGTCGGCCAGCCAGCGCGGCCGCCCGTCCGCCCCTTCCGCCGACGCTGCGAAGCACGCCGCCGCGCCCGGGCCGAAGGCCTCGACCACGTCGGCACCGACCTCGAAGCGCCGCGGCCCGATGCACGGTCCCAGCCAGACGGACACCTCGCCGGGCGCGCAGCCGCCGCGCTCGCACAGCGCCGCCAGGGCCGCCTCGAGCACCCCGCCGGCCAGCCCGCGCCAGCCGGCGTGCGCCGCCGCCACGGCGCGCCCGCCGGGAGCGGCCAGCAGCACGGGCAGGCAGTCGGCCACCTGCACGACGCAGGCCACGCCGCGCTCGGCGGTGACGCTCGCGTCGGCCTCGATCGGCGTGCCGGCGCGCGCGTCCGCCGCGCTCACCGCGACGACCCGCGTGCCGTGCACCTGGTGCAGCCAGACCGGCAGCCCGCCGATCGCGGCGGCGAAGCGCGCGCGGTTGGCGGCGACGGCTGCCGGGTCGTCGCCCACCCGCTCGCCGAGGTTCAGCGAATCGAACGGCGGCGCGCTCACGCCGCCGGCGCGCGTGGTCATCAGCGCGCCGGCTTCGGGCGGCAGTCCGTCGGGCACGATCCAGTCCGCCGCGTCGCGGGCCGCGGCCACGTCAGAAGGCATCGGGACAGCGCGACGGCTGCGTGCTCGCGAACGCCTCGTGCGCCATGCAGGTCTCGAAGATGCGCATGACGGTCGGCACGTGGTCGAGCCGGCACTCGAAGCGCTGCGCGTTGTGGATCTGCGGCACGAGGCAGATGTCGGCCAGGCTCGGCGCGTCGCCGTGGCAGAAGCGGCCCGTGGCCGGGTGGCCGGCGAGCTGGCGCTCGACCACCTCGAGCCCCGTCTCGACCCAGTGCCGGTACCAGCGGTTCTTGTCGTCCTCGCCGACCTTCATGTCGCGCACCAGGTAGCGCAGCACGCGCAGGTTGTTGAGCGGGTGGATCTCGCAGGCGATGTCGTAGGCGATGGCGCGCACGCGGGCGCGCTGCAGCGGCTCGGCCGGCAGCAGCGGCGGCTGCGGGTGCGTCTCGTCGAGGTACTCCACGATGGCCAGCGACTGCGTGAGCACCTTGTCGCCGTCCTTCAGCAGCGGCACCAGCCGCGACGCGGACACGGCGGCGTACGACTCGTTGAACTGCTCGTTCTTCGTCAGCGCCACGGCGCGGTAGGTGTAGGGCAGCCCCTTGAGCGCGAGCGCGATGCGCACCCGGTACGACGCGGACGAGCGGAAGTAGTTGAAGAGTTCCATCGCGCGGTCCTCCGCGGCTGCGTTCAGTCGACGATGCGCACGTCCAGCGGCGGCAGGCCGGCGATGCGCGCCTCGAGCCGGTCGCCCGGCACGACCGCGGCCACGCCCTCGGGCGTGCCGGTGAAGATCAGGTCGCCCGGCGCCAGCGTCCACGCCGCCGACGCGTGCGACACGATCTCGGCCACGTTCCAGATCATCTTGTCGATGCGGCTGGCCTGGCGCACCTGCCCGCCGACCCTGAGCTCGATGGCCGCGTGGTGCACGTCGCCGGCCTGCGCCGCCGGCACGAGCGCGCCGAGCGGCGCCGACTCGTCGAAGCCCTTGCCGATGCACCACGGCCGACCCTGCTTCTTCATCTCGGCCTGCAGGTCGCGGCGCGTCATGTCGAGCCCGACGGCGTAGCCCCACACGTGCTCCAGCGCGCGCTCGACCGGGATGTCGCGGCCGCCGCGGCCGATCGCGACGACCAGTTCGACCTCGTGATGCAGGTTCTTCGTGAGCGACGGATAGCGCATCGTGCCGCTGGTCACCACGGCGTCGGCCGGCTTCAGGAAGAAGAACGGCGGCTCGCGGCCGGTGAAGCCCATCTCCTGGGCGTGCTCGACGTAGTTGCGGCCGACGCAGTAGAGGCGGCGCACCGGAAACCCGCCCCCGCCGGCGACGGGGACGACGGGCACGGGCGGCGCCGCGACGACGTGATTCATGAACGATGTCTCCAGGGGTACGACGGGGGAGCCCGCAGGGGGCGGACGATGATGCCACGCCGCTACACTGCCCGGCATGTTCCAGCCACGCAGCATCCGCTTCTGCAAGGCGTGCGGGAGCGAGACGCGCTACACCGTGCCGGCCGACGACAACCGCGAGCGCGCGGTGTGCACGCGCTGCGGACTCATCCACTACGAGAACCCGATCAACGTGGTCGGCACCGTGCCGGTGTGGCAAGACCGCGTGCTGCTGTGCCGCCGCAACATCGAGCCGCGCTTCGGGCTGTGGACGCTGCCGGCCGGCTTTCTCGAGATCGGCGAGACCACCGAGGCCGGCGCGCTGCGCGAGACCGACGAGGAGGCCGGCGCCCGCGTCGAGCTGCAGGGCCTGTTCACCGTGCTCAACGTGGTGAAGGTCGCCCAGCTGCATCTGTACTACCGCGCGCGCCTGCTCGACACGGACTTCGCGCCCGGCCCCGAGACGATCGAGGCGCGGCTGTTCGCGGCCCACGAGCTGCCGTGGGAGCTGCTGGCCTTCCGCACCGTGCGCGAAACCCTGCTGCGCTGGCTCGAGGACCGCGAGCGCGGTCAATTCGGCGTGCACTGTGCCGATATCGGCTGACACGATGAGCTCGCCCGCCCTGCCCGCCAGCGCAGCGCCGTCCGCCGCACCGGTGCCGCCGGTGCCACGCCTGCGCGAGGACCTGATGCACCCCGACCCGCTGCTGGACAGCCTGGTCGAGGTGTGCCGGCTGCACGGCCAGAACGCGTCGCGCGCGTCGCTGGCGGCGGGGCTGCCGCTGGTCGAGGGGCGGCTGACGCTCGAGCTCGCCGAGCGCGCCGCGGCGCGCTTCGACATGGCCACCAAGCTGCAGCGCGTGCGGCCCGAGGCCATCGACGCCGCGCTGCTGCCGGCCATCCTGATCCTGCGCGGCAACGGCGCGTGCGTGCTGCTCGGCTGGAGCGACGATGGCGGCCACGCGCGCGTGCTGCTGCCCGAGTCGGGCCAGGGCGAGGTGGCGCTGCCGCGCGACGAGCTGGCCGCGCGCTACGCCGGCGTGCTGCTGGCCGTGCGGCCGCGCTTCCGCTTCGACGCGCGCACGCCCGACGTGCGCCCGCACCGCGAGGGCCACTGGTTCTGGGGCGCGGTGCTGGCGCAGCGCTTCGTCTACCGCGACGTGCTGTGGGCCGCGCTGCTGGTCAACGTGTTCGCGCTCGCGCTGCCGCTGTTCTCGATGAACGTGTACGACCGCGTGGTGCCGAACCAGGCGTTCGAGACCCTGTGGGCGCTGGCCATCGGCGTGGCGCTGGTGCTGGGCGCCGACGTCTTCCTGCGCAGCCTGCGCAGCCGCTTCATCGACGAGGCCAGCGCGCGCATCGACGTGCAGATCTCGGCCAGCCTGATGGAGCGCGTGCTGGGCATGCGGCTGGAGCACCGGCCCGAGTCGGTGGGCTCGTTCGCCGCCAACCTGCGCGGCTTCGAGCAGGTGCGCGACTTCATCGCCGCCAGCACGGTGATGGCGCTCATCGACCTGCCGTTCGCGCTGCTGTTCCTGCTGGTCATCGCCTGGATCTCGCCGTGGCTCGCCCTGCCCGTGGCGCTGACCTTCGCCGTCGTGCTGGTGCTCGGCTACGTGCTGCAGCACCGCCTGCACGCGCTGGCCGAGACCACGTGGAAGGCCGGCGCGCAGCGCAACGCCACGCTGGTGGAGAGCCTGGGCGCCATCGAGACCATCAAGTCGCAAGGCGCCGAGGGCGTGATCCAGTCGCGCTGGGAGCGCGTCAATGCCTTCCTCGCCACGACCACCGTGCGCATGCGCGCTCTGTCCTCCGGCGCGCTCACCGCCACCGGCTTCCTGACGCAGCTCACCACCGTGGCCACCGTGGTGATCGGCGTGTACCTGATCGGCGAACGCATGCTGACGATGGGCGGGCTGATCGCCTGCACGATGCTGGGTTCGCGCGCGCTGGCGCCGGCCGGGCAGATCGTCGGGCTGCTGATGCAGTACCAGGGCGCACGCACGGCGCTCGAGTCGCTCGAGCGCGTGATGGAAAAGCCCGTCGAGCGCCCGCCCGAGAGCCGCTTCATCCAGCGGCCGGTGCTCGGCGGCGAGATCGAGTTCCGCGGCGTGCGCTTCGCCTACCCCGGCCGCGACGACGTCGCGCTCGACGGGGTGAGCTTCCGCATCGCGCCGGGCGAGCACGTCGCGCTGATCGGCCGCGTGGGCTCGGGCAAGAGCACCATCCAGAAGCTCATCCTCGGGCTGTACCAGCCGGCCGACGGCGCCGTGCTGCTCGACGGCATCGACGCCCGCCAGCTCGACCCGGCCGACCTGCGCCGCAACGTGGCGGTGGTGTCGCAGGACGTGACCCTGATGTGGGGCACCTTGCGCGAGAACATCACCTTCGGGCTGCCGCACGCCGACGACTCCGCGGTGCTGGCCGCCATCGAGACCGCCGGGTTCGCGGAGTTCGTGAACCGGCATCCGCGCGGGCTTGACATGCCGGTCGGCGAGCGCGGCGAGTCGCTGTCGGGCGGGCAGCGCCAGAGCGTGGGCATCGCGCGCGCCGTGCTGCACAACGCGCCCATCCTGCTGCTCGACGAGCCGACCAGCGCGATGGACTTCTCCACCGAGGCGCAGATCACGCAGCGCCTGTCGGCCTTCGCGCAGGGCAAGACGGTGGTGCTGGTGACGCATCGCACCTCGCTGCTGTCGATGGTGCAGCGGGTCATCGTGGTCGACCACGGCAAGGTCGTCGCCGACGGTCCGCGCGACCGCATCCTCGAGGCCTTGCAGAGCGGGCGCATCGCCCGCGCCGCGTGAGGAGCGCGCGATGAAGGTCCTCGCCTGCGCCGGCCACGCGCTGCTCGCGACGCTCGAGCGCGTGCGGCGCCTGCTCGAACCGCTGACCACGCGGCTGCTCGGCCCGGTCGCCAGCGACGCCGACGCCACGCGGGCCGGGCTGCGCGGCTTCGAGCTCGAGGCCGACGAGCTGATGTCGCGCGAGCGCACGCGCCGCGCGCAGACGATCGTGCGCGCGGCGCTCGCCTCGGTGGTGCTGCTGCTCGCGTGGGCCGCGCTCGCCGAGGTCGACGAGGTGACGCGCGGCGAGGGCCGCGTGATCCCGTCGCGCCAGCTGCAGGTGGTGCAGTCGCTCGACGGCGGCGTGGTGCAGGAGATCCTGGTGCAGGAAGGCCAGGTGGTCGAGGCCGGGCAGCTGCTGCTGCGCATCGACGAGACGCGCGCCACCTCGGGCGTGCGCGAGAGCGCGGCGCAGGGCTTCGCGCTGCGCGCCAAGCAGGCGCGGCTGCGCGCGCTGGCCGAGGGCTCGACCTTCGTGCCGCCGCCCGCGCGCGACCCCGAGGAGGCGCGCATCGTCGACGAGGAGCGGCGCCTGTACGCGGCCAAGCTGTCCGAGCTGTCGACCCTGCTGTCGATCAACGCCCAGCAGCTCGCGCAGCGCCAGCAGGAACTCACCGAGATGCGCGCGCGCAAGGCTTCGGCCGAGCGCACGCTCGAGTTGAGCACGCAGGAACTGACCAAGACCCGGCCGCTGCTGGCCAGCGGCGCGGTGTCGGAAGTCGAGGTGCTGCGACTCGAGCGCGAGGTGTCGCGCGCGCGCGGCGAGAACGAGCAGACCACCGCGCAGATCGCCCGCGTGCAGGCCGCCATCGGCGAGGTGCAGCGCAAGACGCAGGAGACCGAGCTGACCTTCCGCAACGAGGCGCGCCGCGAGCTGGCCGAGGTGCTGGGCAAGCTCAACGCGCTGAACGAGGGCGCCGTCGCGCTGGCCGACAAGGTCGACAAGACGCAGGTGAAGAGCCCGGTGCGCGGCCGCGTGCAGCGCCTGCTGGCCAACACCGTGGGCGGCGTGGTGCAGCCGGGCAAGGACATCGTCGAGATCGTGCCGCTGGACGACGCGCTGGTGCTCGAAGCACGCGTGCTGCCGCGCGACATCGCCTTCATCCACCCCGGCCAGAACGCGGTGGTCAAGCTGACGGCCTACGACTTCTCGATCTACGGCGGCCTCGAGGCCAAGGTCGAGAACATCAGCCCCGACACCGTGATCGACGAGCGCGGCAATGCCTTCTACGTCGTGCGGGTGCGCACCGTGAAGCCCAACTTCAGCGAGCAGCAGCCGATCATCCCGGGCATGACCGCCGAGGTCGACATCCTCACCGGCCGCAAGAGCGTGCTGTCGTACCTGCTCAAGCCGGTGCTGAAGACGCAGGCCTACGCGCTGTCCGAACGCTGAGGCCGGACCGGCCGGCAGCGTTCAATCCGTCACGGCCGCACGGCCGTGACGCACACCCAGGCCTCAAGCACGTCGGCCGCCGGCCGATAGACCGATCGGCGGTGAAGTCCCTGCCGCCGGAGGGCTGCGCTTATCGGCCGCGGAAGCCGTACTTTCGGTGACGACGTTCACGCAAAGACGCGGTGACCGGTCGGTTAAGCGCACGACCCCACCGTTATCCTCGCTGTAACCGCCGGTGACATCGCCAGTGTGTCCGTTCGCGCGCAAAGGACCGCCATGCCCACCATCGTCAAGACCCCGATCGGCACCGTCACCGGACTGTGGGGCCAGGCCCTGATCCGTGGCGCCGACGGCAAGATGCGCGTGCTGAAGCTGGGCGACGTGGTGCGCGAAGGCGACGTGATCCTCACCACGCAGAACGGCATCGTCCAGCTGACCGACCCCGAAGGCACGACGCGGGTCGCGAGCGCGCGCCCGACCGACCCGACTGGCCGCGTGATCGAGGAACTCGAGCGCGGCGACCGCGAGGCCGCGCCCGCGGCGGGTCTGGCCGGCGGCGACGGCGGCGACCTGCAACCGGGCCTGCGGGTCGATCGCATCGCCGAGGGCGTGAGTCCGCTGTCCTTGGCGTCGACGTCGCCCGCCGACGGTCCGGCGTTCACGCCCATCGGCAGCGCGCAGACCAGCCCCGAGCTGCAGCGGCCGGGCCTGAGCGCGGGCTCCGGCTCGATCAGCGCGATCGAAGGCGGCAGCGCGGTCAACCTCGGCCTGGGCCTGCCCGGCGGCAGCGGTCCGTTCACGGTCACGATCTCGCAGGTGCCGTCGGTCGGCCAGATCGTCACGGCCTCGGGCGTGGTGCTGAGCGTGGGCTCGGTGATCTCGGCGGCCGACCTGCCCGGCCTCGTGTACGTGCCGCCGGCCGACGTGGTCGCGGGCACCGACGCGGGCGACTTCGTCTACACCGTCAGCAACGGCACGAGCACGGTGACCGGCCGCGTCGACATCGGCCTCACCGCGGTGAACGACCTGCCGGTGGCCGCGCCGGGGGCCGACGGCACGCCCGAGGACGTGGCGCTGGCCATCGCCCTCGGCGGCACCGACAGCGACGGCACGATCGCCTCGGTGACGGTCACGTCCATCCCGGCCGGCGCGGCGCTGTTCCTCGCCGACGGCACGACCCCGGTCACGGCCGGCACCGTGCTCACGCCGGCGCAGGCGGCGAGCCTGCAGTTCCGCCCGCCGGCCGACGCGAGCGGCGACCTCGACGTCACGTTCACGGTCACCGACAACGAGGGCGGCGTCTCGTCGCCCGCGACCTTCCGCATCTCGGTGCTCGCGGTGAACGACGCGCCGGTCGCGCTGCCCGACGCGGGCAGCACGGCCGAAGACACGCCGCTCGTCTTGTCGCCCGCCGCCTTGCTCGGCAACGACAGCGACGCCGAGGGCCAGGCGCTGACCATCACCTCGGTGCA
>CAZFET010000127.1:2067-9615 GCA_964517545.1 uncultured Burkholderiaceae bacterium | reverse complement strand
TTCGTAGGTCTCGGCGACCGTGGTGAACGGCAGCTTGCCCTTCTTGCGGATCGGCACGAAGCCGATGTTCAGCTCGTAGGCGAGCACCGATCCGATGATGAAGCCGCGCGCGTCGAGCCCCGCGATCGCATCGGGCCGCACGTCGAAGTAGCGGTGCACGAACTGGTCGATCAGCACGCGGAACACGCGCGGGTTCTGCAGCAGCGGCGTGATGTCGCGGAACTGCACGCCCGGGCTCGGCCAGTCGGGCACGGTGCGGATGTGGCGACGGATGTACTCCGACGGAGCCAGGGCCTCGGACATGGCGCTCAGCTGAAGTTCGGCGAGCCGAGATTCTGGACCCGCACGGCCGCGCCGTCGCGCACGCCGCGCAGCACGACCGCCGCGCCCATCGCGATGCCTTCGCCGGTGAGCGCGCTGATGTTGACCTGGTGCGTGACCCACACCTCGAAGCCGCCGCGCGCCTGTGCCGGCAGCGCCGCCAGCGCCTCGCGCAGCGCCGCGGTCTGCGCGTCGCGCCGCTGCGACTCGCCGAAGAAGGACGCGAGCGGCGCGTAGACCTCGGCGCGGCCGAAGGCGATCCGCGCAGTGTCGAGGCAGCGGCACCACGGACTGGAGCGCACGCGCGACGGCCGCAGGCCCCGCGCCGCGAACCACGCGCCGATGCGCGCGGCCTGCTCGCGCCCTTCGGCGCTGAGGTTGCGCTGCGTGCCGCAGTCGCCGAGACGGAAGTCCGGCGGATCGCCGACGCCCGGATCGGTGGCGGCGTGGCGCAGCAGCAGCGCGCAGCCGCCGCGGCGCAGCGCCTCGAGCGCGTCGGCGCGCACCGCGAACGGCCACGTCGCGGCGGCGGCGAGCAGGGTGCGGCGGTGCAGCGGCGCCATCGCGGTCCTCCGTCGGCCGTCGATCAGGTCTTGCCCAGCAGCTTGGCTTCGGCCAGCGCCAGCGGCTCGGGTTGACCCGACAGCACCAGCGTGTCGCCGGCGCCGAGCACGAGGCCGTCTTCCGGCGCCATCACCGCGCCGCCGGCGCGCCGCACGGTCACTACGCTCACGCCCACCGCGTGCAGCGCCAGGTCGGCCAGCCGGTGGCCGAGGCTCGCCGCGGCCGGCGGCAGGGGGACCGACAGCAGGCGTGCCTGTTCCAGCTCTGCCGCCGTGTCGTCGTCGGGGCCGTGGAAGTGGCGGCGCAGCAGCGTGTAGCGCGCGTCGCGCTGGTCCTGCACGAGGCGGATCACGCGGCGCATCGGCACGCCGACGAGCGCCAGCACGTGCGAGGCCATCATCAGCGAGCCCTCGATCGCCTCGGGCACCACCTCGGTGGCGCCGGCGGCCTGCAGGCGCTCGAGGTCGGTGTCGTCGCGCGTGCGCACGATCACCGGCACGCGCGGCGCGTGCTCGGCGACGACCTTGAGGATCTTCAGCGCCGAGGCGGTGTCGTGATAGGTCACCACCACGGCGCTGGCGCGCGCCAGGCCGGCGGCCATCAGGCTGCGCAGCCGCGCGGCGTCGCCGAACACCACGCTCTGCCCGGCCGCGGCGGCCTGACGCACGCGGTCGGGGTCGAGGTCGAGCGCCATGTACGGGATGTGCTCGCCTTCGAGCAGCCTGGCCAGGTTCTGGCCGCAGCGGCCGTAGCCGCAGATGATCACGTGCGCCTCGGTGCGCATCGACTTCTTCGCGATCTGCGTGAGCTGCACCGACTGCAGCATCCAGTCGGTGGCCGACAGCCGCATCACGATGCGGTTGCTGTACATCACGATCAGCGGCGTGGCGAGCATCGACAGCACCATGCTCGCGAGCACCGGGCTTTGCAGCTCGGCCGGCAGCAGCGAGCGCTCGGCGGCCAGCGACAGCAGCACGAAGCCGAACTCGCCGGCCTGCGCGAGATACAGCCCGGTGCGCATCGCCACGCCCGGCGTCGCGCCGAACACGCGCGCCAGCGCGGTGACGAGGCCGAACTTGAACAGCACCGGCAAGGTCGTGAGCGCGGCCACCAGCAGCCAGTGCTGGAGCACCGCGCGCCAGTCGAGCTGCATGCCGATGGTGATGAAGAACAGCCCCAGCAGCACGTCGTGGAACGGCCGGATGTCGGTCTCGACCTGGTGCTTGTATTCGGTCTCGGCGATCAGCATGCCGGCGAGGAAGGCGCCCAGCGCGAGCGACAGCCCGGCGTGCTCGGTCATCCAGGCCAGGCCCAGGGTCACGAGCAGCAGGTTCAGCACGAACAGCTCCTCGCTCTTGCGCCGCGCCACCAGCGTGAGCCACCAGCGCATGACGCGCGGGCCGCCGACCAGCAGCACCGTCAGCAGCGCGGCGGCCTTCAGCGCGGCGATGCCCAGCGCCATGCCGAGCTGCCCGGGGTCTTCGCCGAGCGCGGGGATCAGCACGAGCAGCGGCACGACCGCGAGGTCCTGGAACAGCAGCACGCCGAGCACGCGCCGGCCGTGCTCGGTCTCGAGCTCGAGCCGCTCGGCCATCAGCTTGACGACGATGGCCGTGCTGCTCATCGCCAGCGCCGAGCCCAGCACGATGGCCGCGCGCCAGTCGAGCCCCCAGGCGTGGCCGGCGCGCGCGAGCGCCCAGCCGAGCAGCGCGTTGCCGGCCAGCGCCGCGAGGATGGCGCGCGCCACCTGCGACGCGCGCAGGCCGACCACCAAGGGGCGCCGGCTGCGCAGCGTGGGCAGGCCGAAGGCCAGGGCGAGCACGAACATCAGGAACACCACGCCGAACTCGGCGAGATAGCGGATGCCGCCGGAGTCGCCGGCCAGCGCCAGCGCATTCGGACCGATCAGCACCCCGACGGCCAGATAGCCGAGCATCGGCGGCAACCGGAACATGCGGCATACCACCACGCCGCCCACCGCGGCGACGAGGTACAGCAAGACGAGCTCGAGGGTGGTGGCCATGGGGCGTGCGCGCGGTCCGTAGTGTCGCAAACGCAGGCGCCTGCCTAGAATCCGCGCGTGACCGAGCCCCCCGTCCGCGACGCGCACGTCGATCCGCAAGAGGTCTTGCGCCTCGCGGCCCAGACCTTCGACATCGAGGCGCGCGCGCTGCTCGGCGTGAAGGCGCGGCTCGGCGACGGCTTCGTCGCCGCCGTGCGCGCCATGCTCGCCTGCCGCGGCCGCGTGGTGGTCATGGGCATGGGCAAGAGCGGCCACGTCGGGCGCAAGATCGCCGCGACGCTCGCCTCGACCGGCACGCCCGCACTGTTCGTGCACCCGGCCGAGGCCAGCCACGGCGACCTCGGCATGGTGACGCCGGCCGACGTGGTGCTCGCGATCAGCAACTCCGGCGAGAGCGACGAGCTCGCCGCCATCCTGCCGGCGATCAAGCGCCTCGGCGTCGTGCTGCTCGGCATGACCGGCCGCGCCGACTCCACCTTGGCGCGCCACGCCGACATCGTGCTCGACAGCGCGGTGGACGAAGAGGCCTGCCCGCTCAACCTCGCGCCGACCGCGAGCACCACCGCGCAGATGGCGCTCGGCGACGCGCTGGCCGTCGCGCTGCTCGACGCGCGCGGCTTCGCCGCCGACGACTTCGCGCGCTCGCACCCGGGCGGCGCGCTCGGCCGCAAGCTGCTGACGCACGTGCGCGACGTCATGCGCACCGGCGACGCGATCCCGCAGGTGGCGCCGCACACGGGCTTCACCGACACCATGCGCGAGATGACGAAGAAGGGCCTCGGCGCGACGGCGGTGGTCGACGAGGACGGCCGGCCGATCGGCATCTTCACCGACGGCGACCTGCGCCGGCTGGTCGAGACCGGCGCCGACCTGCGGGCGCTCAGCGCGCGCGACGTGATGCACGCCAACCCGCGGCTCGTGCGCGACGACGCACTGGCCGTTGAAGCGGCCGACCTGATGGAGCGCCATCGCATCACCAGCGTGCTGGTCGTCGACGCGCAAGGCCGGCTGGTCGGCGCGCTCAACAGCAACGACCTGATGCGCGCGAAGGTCATCTAGTGGCGGCCGCACTGCGCTTCCCGCCCGAGCTGCTGCTGCAGGCGCAGGGGCGCGGCCTCGGCGTCAAGGCGGCGATCTTCGACGTCGACGGCGTGCTCACCGACGGTCGGCTGTACATCGGCGAGCACGGCGAGACGGTGAAGGCGTTCGCCACGCTCGACGGCCACGGACTGAAGCTGCTGGCGCGCGGCGGCATCGTGCCGCTGGTGGTCACCGGCCGCGACTCGCCCGCGGTGCGCCGCCGGCTGGCCGATCTCGGCATCGCGCACGCGGCCTTCGGTGCCGCCGACAAGCTCGCGGCGGCCGAGCCGCTGCTCGCGCAGCTCGGCATCGCGTGGGACGAGGTCGCGGTGATCGGCGACGACTGGCCCGACCTGCCGCTGATGCAGCGCGCCGCCTTCGCGTGCGCGCCGGCCAACGCGCACGCCGAGGCCAAGGCCGCGGCGCACCACGTCACCGCGGCGAGCGGCGGCCACGGCGCGGCGCGCGAGTTCTGCGACCTGCTGCTGATGGCGGCGGGTCGCTACGCGGCGCTGCTCGACGAGCACCGGATCACGCTCGACACGGGCCGCCCGGCATGAGTGCCGCATCGACGCCGCACGACGCGCACGCGGGGGTCCGATGAGTCCGGCCCTGCCCTGGCACTGGCGCGTGCGCGAGCTGCTGTCGGCGTACCTGCCGCTGCTGCTGATGGGCGCGCTGGCGCTGGCGACCTGGTGGCTGGTGAAGAACACGCCGCTGCCCGGCGCGCCGTCGACGCCGGCCGCGCCGCGACACGAGCCCGACTACACGATGGAGCGCTTCATCGTGCAGCGCTTCGCGAAGGACGGTCCGCTGCGCCTGCAGGTCGAGGGCACGGTGCTGCGCCACTACCCCGACACCGACACGCTGGAGATCGACGAGGTGCGCATCCGCGCGATCGGCCCCGACGGGCGCGTGACCCTGGCCAGCGCCCGGCGCGCGCTGGCCAACGGCGACGGCACCGAATTGCAGCTGCAAGGCGGCGCGACGGTGCTGCGCGGCGCGGGTGTCGATGCCGCGACCGACCCGCCGCTCGAGATGCGCGGCGAGTTCCTGCACGCCTTCCTCGACACCGAGCGCGTGCGTTCGCACCTGCCGGTGGTGGTGCGGCGCGGGGCCACCGAGGTGCGCGCCGACGCGTTCGAGTACGACCACCTCGCGCGCACGGTGCAGTTCAAGGGACGCGTGCGGGCGACCATCGCGCCGCGCGGCGCGAGGGCGGCCGCGGGGGCGGCGGGGTGAGCGCGGTGGGCAACGCCGCGCCGCTGGTCTTCGTCACCGGGGCCTCCAGCGGCATCGGGCAGGCGCTCGCGCAGCGCTTCGCGGCGGCGGGCTGGCGGCTCGCGCTGGTGGCGCGGCGCGTCGACGAGCTGCGCGGCTGGATCGCCGCGCAGGGCTGGGACGGCGCGCGCGCGCAGGCCTGGGGCGCCGACGTGCGCGACGTCGCGATCGCCGCCGCCAGCCGCGCGTGCCTCGCATCGCAGGGCGTGCCCGACGTGGTGATCGCCAACGCCGGCATCAGCGTGGGCATGGACACGGCGGAGTTCGAGGATCTCGAGGTCATGCGCGCGACCCTCGAGACCAACGTGCTCGGCATGGCCGCGACCTTTCATCCCTTCGTCGCGCCGATGCGCGCGCGTCGCTCGGGCGCGCTGGTCGGCGTGGCCAGCGTCGCCGGCATCCGCGGGCTGCCGGGCCACGGCGCGTACTGCGCGAGCAAGTCGGCGGCCATCGCCTACTGCGAGAGCCTGCGCGGCGAGTGCCGGCCGTTCGGCGTGAAGGTGGTGACCCTGGTGCCGGGCTACATCGACACGCCGCTCACGCGCCAGAACCGCTACCCGATGCCCTTCCTGATGCGCCCCGAGGCCTTCGCCGACCGCGCCTTCCGCGCCATCGAGGCCGGCGACAGCTATCGCGTGATCCCGTGGCAGATGGGCTGGGTGGCGAAGCTGCTGCGCGCGCTGCCCGACCCGCTGTTCGACCGCGTGCTGGCCGGGCGGCCGCGCAAGCACCGCCGCGGCGAGTGAGCGGCGCCTTGGGACTCGTACCGCACCGATGATCGACGTCGTCGTCCTGTTCTTCGCGCTGGGCGTGTTCGCGCGCATCGTGCGCAGCGACCTGCGGCTGCCCGAGGCGCTGTACGAAACCTTGTCGATCTACCTGCTGCTGGCCATCGGCCTGAAGGGCGGCATCGAGCTGTCGAAGCAGCCGCTGGCCGCGCTGGCGCCGCAGGTCGCGGCGGCGGTGGCGCTCGGCTTCGCGATCCCGTTCGCGCTGTTCCCGCTGCTGCGCGCGCTGAGGCTCAGCGCGCCCGACGCGGCGTCGGTGGCGGCGCACTACGGCTCGGTGAGCGTGGTGACCTTCGCCGTCGCGACCACCGCGCTCGCCCGCGCGGGCGTGGCCTACGAGAGCCACGCCGCGCTGTGGGTGGCGGTGATGGAGGCCCCGGGCATCGTGGCCGGCGTGCTGCTGGCGCGGCGCGCGCGCGAAGGGGCGCCCGCGCGCTGGGGCGAACTCGCGCACGACGTGCTGCTGGGCAAGAGCGTGCTGCTGCTGATGGGCGGGCTCGCGATCGGCGCCGTGATGGGCGAGGCGGGCACGAAGCCGATCCATGCGGTGTTCGTCGAGCCGTTCAAGGGCGTGCTCGCGCTGTTCATGCTCGAACTGGGGCTCGTGGCGGGCGCGCGGCTGCCCGAGGTGCGGCGCTACGGCGCGGCCGTGCTCGCGGTCGGCCTCGTCGCGCCGCCGCTGCTCGCGCTGGCCGGCGCGCTGGTCGGGCTGGCGCTCGGGCTGTCGACCGGCGGCGTCGCGCTGATGGCCACCCTGGCCGCCAGCGCGAGCTACATCGCCGCGCCCACCGCGATGCGCATCGCGGTGCCGGAGGCCAATGCGGGCCTGTCGATCGCGGCGGCGCTGGGCGTGACCTTTCCGTTCAACATCGTGGTCGGCATTCCGCTGTACCTGGAGCTCGCGAAGGCGCTGACGAGATGATGGACAAGCACCCGAAGACCCTGCTCGTGATCGTGGCCGAGGCGGCGCTGGAGAAGGCCCTGGTGCGCGACGCACGCGAGCGCGGCGCGCACCGCTGGAGCATCGGCGAGGTGCACGGCGCCGGCGACGACGGCGAGCGCGAGGGCGCCTGGGAGGCCGACCGCACGATCGAGCTCAAGCTGATCTGCGACGCGGTGGTGGCCGACTCGATCGCGGCCCACGTGCTCGCGACCTACGCGCCGCACTACAGCGTCGCGATGTACTTTGCCGACGTGAAAGTACTGCGGCCCGAGCGGTTCTGAACCGGCTCGGGCCGCAGGAGAACAATCGACGCGGGTCGACGGCGCGGATCAGTACCCGCCCTGGCCGCCGCCACGGCCGTAGCCGCCGCGACCACCGCCGCTGCCGCCACCACCGCCGTACGGGCTGCGGCCGCCACCACCGCCGCCGCCACCGTAGCCGCCGCCACCGCCGTAGCCGCCGCCACCACCGCCGCCGCCACGGTTGCCACCGCCGTACGGGCCGCGCGGGGTGAAGCCACCCGGACGATCCTCACGCGGACGCGCCTC
>CAZFET010000127.1:0-2057 GCA_964517545.1 uncultured Burkholderiaceae bacterium | reverse complement strand
CCGGCGCGACCCTCGAGCGGCTGGCCGTTCATGCCGTGGATCGCGGCCTGCGCCTCGGCGTCCGAACCCATCTCGACGAAGCCGAAGCCCTTCGAGCGGCCCGTCTCGCGGTCCATCATCACCTTGGCCGATTGCACCGTGCCGAACTGCGCGAACGCCTGTTGCAGCGAATCGTCGCGCACGCTGTAGGCCAGATTGCCCACGTACAGCTTGTTTCCCATCGGGAAGCTCCTTTCAGTCACCGAATACCATGTGGAGCTTCAACCTATCGTGAACCATTCATGCGACGGCGCCGCTTCCAGACACAGGTTCCCGATTATTACGGCGCCCTTTGCCGCGCGCCAAGCCGCCGCGCGCCGGTTGTCGTTTTTCGGCCGTGCGGGTTTGCCCGGGGATGAGCCGCGTCGGGCCGCGCATCGCCAGCCTGGTGCCCAGCGTGACCGAGCTGGTCGTCGCGCTCGGGTTGCGCGAGCGGCTGGTCGCCCGCACGGGCTTCTGCATCCATCCGCGTGACGAACTGCGCGACGTGCCGAAGGTCGGCGGCACCAAGGACGTGCAGCTCGACCGCCTGCGCGCGCTCGCGCCGACGCATGCGATCGTCAACGTCGACGAGAACCGGCTCGAGCAGGTGCAGGCGTTGCGCGAGTTCGTGCCCGAGGTCATCGTCACGCACCCGAACGCGCCGCTCGACAACCTGGCACTGCTGCAGCAGATGGTCGCGGCCTTCGGCGACGAACCCGGGGTCGCCGAGCGCGCCGCCGCGCTGCGCGACGAACTGCAGCGCGAACTCGCGCTGACGGCCGCGCGCCCGTGGCCGGCGTGCAAGGTGCTGTACCTGATCTGGCGCCAGCCATGGATGACCGTCGCGCGCGACACCTACATCGCGGCGTTGCTCGCCACGGTGAACTGGTTCTTCTTGCCCGACGTGACCGGCGGCCCGGCCGGCGCGGCCCGCTACCCGGTGGTGGATCCGGCCGCGCCGTGGCTGCGCGACGTGCAGCGCGTGCTGCTCAGCTCGGAGCCTTACCGCTTCGAGGCGAAGCACCTCGACGAGGCGCGCCGCCTCGCGCCCGGCGCGCAGGTGCAGCTCGTCGACGGCGAGCTGCTGAGCTGGTACGGCCCGCGCGCGGCCGCCGGGCTGCGCTACCTGCGCGAGCTTGCCGCGGCCGCGTGAACGCGCCCAGAATGCGCCGCCCCGAGCTCACCTTGCCGCCGTGGACCTGCTGAAGCCGCTCGTCGCGCTGCTCGCGATCGTCAATCCGATCGGCGTGGTGCCGTTCTTCATCTCGTTCACGCAGAGCTTCTCGCGCGAGCAGCGGCGGCGCACCATCCGCATCAGCAGCTTCACCGCCTTCGTCGTGATCGCCGTGAGCGCGCTGGCCGGGCTGAAGATCATCGAGTTCTTCGGCATCAGCATCGCGAGCTTCCAGGTCGGCGGCGGCACCTTGCTGCTGATCAGCGCGCTGTCGATGCTCAACGCGCAGCCGGCCGAGAGCAAGCCCACCGACGTGGCCGACGCCAACCAGAAGGTCGACGCCGGCGCGAGCATCGCCGTCGTGCCGCTCACCATCCCGCTGCTCACCGGCCCAGCCACCATCTCGACCATGGTCATCTACGCCGAGCGCACGCGTCACTGGTGGGAGCTGGCGGTGCTGGTGGGCTACGGCGTGGTGGTCGGGCTGGCGACCTTCGTCGCCTTCAGCGCGGCCGGCCGCATCGCGCGCTGGCTGGGCAAGACCGGCATCAACGTGATGACGCGGCTGATGGGCCTGATCCTGGCGGCGCTGGCCGTGGAGATCATGGCCGACGGGCTGGTGAAGCTGTTCCCGGTGCTCGGCTCGCACCTCGCGCGCTGAAGCCGCGCGCCGCGCCGCGCGGGCGCGAGGGCCGTCGGCTCTCGAGTCGATGTGGCTCCGCCACTCGACTCGAACCCCCGCGGGGGGCGGGCCGGCAGGGCCGGCCCTGGGGGCGCTCAGTCTCGAGTCGATGTGGCTCCGCCACTCGACTCGAACCCCCGCGGGGGGCGGGCCGGCAGGGCCGGCCCTGGGGGCGCTCAG
>CAZFET010000126.1:0-9668 GCA_964517545.1 uncultured Burkholderiaceae bacterium | reverse complement strand
GCACTTCGTCGCGCGGTTCGGCGTGGGGGTCGCGCTCGGGCTGTTCTCGGCCGCCCGCTTCTACATGGTGTCGTGGCTGGGCGAGCGCGTCACCGCCGACCTGCGCAACGCGGTGTACGCGCACGTGGTGCGGCAGAGCCCGGAGTTCTTCGAGACCACCGCCACCGGCGAGGTGCTGAGCCGGCTGACCACCGACACCACGCTCGTGCAGACGGTGGTGGGCTCGAGCCTGTCGCTCGGGCTGCGCAACTCGGTGATGGGACTCGGCGCGCTGGCCATGCTGGTGGTGACGAACCCCTACGTGATGACGCAGGTGCTGCTGATCCTCGTGCTCGTGGTGCTGCCGTCGCTGTACTTCGGCCGCCGCGTGCGCCGGCTCTCGCGCGCGAGCCAGGACCGCGTGGCCGACACCAGCGCCATCGCCGCCGAGGTGCTGAACGCGATCCCCGTGGTGCAGGGCCACGTGGCCGAGCGGCGCGAGGCCGCCCGCTTCGACGCGGCCACCGAGAACGCGTTCGCGACCGCGGTGCGCCGCACGCGCGTGCGCTCGGGGCTCGTGGCCTTCGTCATCAGCGCCACCTTCGGCGCGCTGCTGTGGGGCCTGTACCAGGGCACGCAGGCCGTCATGCGAGGCGACATCACGGCTGGCCACCTCGGGCAGACGGTGGTCTACGTGATCATCCTCGTCTCCAGCGTCGCGGTGCTGTCCGAGGTGTACGGCGACCTGCTGCGCGCGGCCGGCGCGACCGAGCGGCTGATGGAGCTGCTGGCGGCGAAGTCGCCGATCGAGTCGCCGCCCGACCCGCGGCCGCTGCCGAGCGCGGCCGGCGGCTCGACCGTGCGCTTCGAGCGCGTGAGCTTCCGCTACCCGTCGCGCCCGCAGCACGCGGCGCTGGCCGAAGTGAGCTTCACGGTGGAGCGCGGCGAGACGGTGGCGATCGTCGGCCCGAGCGGCGCGGGCAAGACCACCGTGTTCCAGCTGCTGATGCGCTTTTACGATGCGCAGAGCGGCACGATCGAGGTCGACGGGGTGCCGGTGCAGCGCGTGTCGCTCGCCGAGCTGCGCGCGCGCATCGGGCTCGTGCCTCAGGAGAGCACGGTCTTCTCGACCTCGGCGATGGAGAACATCCGCTACGGCCGCCCCGACGCGAGCGACGACGAGGTCATCGCCGCGGCCAAGGCGGCGTTCGCGCACGACTTCATCAGCGCCCTGCCCGAGGGCTACGCGAGCTTCCTCGGCGAGCGCGGCGTGCGGCTGTCGGGCGGCCAGCGGCAGCGCATCTCGATCGCGCGGGCCATGCTGAAGAATCCGCCGCTGCTGCTGCTCGACGAGGCGACGAGCGCACTCGACGCCGAGAGCGAGCGCATGGTGCAGGCGTCGCTCGAGGCCGCGATGCGCGAGCGCACGACGCTGGTCATCGCGCACCGCCTGGCCACGGTGCAGCGCGCCGACCGCATCGTGGTGCTCGACCACGGGCGCGTGGTCGAGCAGGGCACGCATCCGGAACTGATCGCGCGCGGCGGCCTCTATGCGAGACTCGCCGCCCTTCAGTTCGACCTGTAGCGCGCCCGCCTGCCACCAGGAATGCAACAAGGAGTCACGACATGAACCGATCGATCAAGCCCCTGCACGTCGCTGCCGTCGCGCTGGCCGCCGCGGCACTGGCCGGCTGCGCCAACATGAGCGAGCGCGAGCGCAGCACCGCGCAAGGCGCGGCCATCGGCGCTGCGGCCGGCGCCGTGCTGAGCTCGGCCACCGGCGGCAAGGCCGGCACCGGCGCGGTGGTCGGCGGCGCGATCGGCGCCGTCGCCGGCAACGTGTGGTCGCGGCGCATGGAAGAAAAGCGCGCGGCGATGGAGCAGCAGACGCGCGGCACCGGCATCGAGGTCGCGAAGACCGCCGACAACCAGCTCAAGGTGAACGTGCCGAGCGACTTCTCGTTCGACGTGGGCCGCTCGGCCATCAAGCCCGAGATGCGTCCGGTGCTCGACCAGTTCGCGCAGGGGCTCGACCCGCACATGCGCGTGCGCATCATCGGCCACACCGACTCGACCGGCACCGACGCGATCAACGACCCGCTGTCGGTCGACCGCGCGCAGAGCGTGCGCGACTACCTGGCCGCGCGCGGCGTGTCGCCCACGCGCGTGGAGGTCAGCGGCCGCGGCTCGCGCGAGCCGGTGGCGAGCAACGACACGGCCGAGGGCCGCGCGAAGAACCGGCGCGTCGAGATCTACCTGCGCGAGCCGCAGGTCTGAGCGCGCCGCGACCGCTCCTTCAGCGCGGCGCCGGGACGCTCGCGGATAATCCGCCCGCCGGATCCGCCTGAAGGAAGCACGCCCTTGAACCGCCCCGTCCGATCGCAGTACGAAGACTTCCTGCGCCACGTGTTCGAGCACGGCGCGCCCAAGGCCGACCGCACCGGCACCGGCACGCGCAGCGTGTTCGGCCACCAGATGCGCTTCGACCTGCGCGAAGGCTTTCCGCTGGTGACCACCAAGAAGGTCCACTTCAAGAGCATCGCGGTCGAGCTGCTGTGGTTCCTGCGCGGCGACTCGAACGTGCAGTGGCTGCGCGATCACGGCGTGACCATCTGGGACGAGTGGGCGCGCCCCGACGGCGAGCTCGGGCCGGTGTACGGCGTGCAGTGGCGCTCGTGGCCCGTGCCCGGCGGCGGCCACGTCGACCAGATCGCCGAGGTGGTGAAGCAGCTCAAGACGAATCCCGACTCGCGCCGCATCATCGTCAGCGCGTGGAACGTGGCCGACCTGCCGAAGATGGCGCTCGCGCCGTGCCACGCGTTCTTCCAGTTCTACGTGGCCGACGGCCGCCTGAGCTGCCAGCTCTACCAGCGCAGCGCCGACCTGTTCCTCGGCGTGCCCTTCAACATCGCGAGCTACGCGCTGCTGACGCACATGCTCGCGCAGCAGTGCGATCTCGAGGTCGGCGACTTCGTCTGGACCGGCGGCGACTGCCACATCTACGACAACCACGTCGAGCAGGTGAAGACGCAGCTCGCGCGCCGGCCCTTCGCGTATCCGCTGCTGAACCTCCGGCGCCGCCCGCCGTCGATCTTCGACTACGCCTACGAGGACTTCGAGATCCTCGAGTACGAATGCCATCCGGCGATCAAGGCGCCGGTGGCGGTGTGAGCGGCGCGAGAGCGCACGGAAGTCCCCGATGGGCACGCTCGCGCTGATCGCGGCGGTGGCGCGCAACGGCGCCATCGGCAAGGCGGGCGGGCTGCTGTGGCACGAGCCCGAGGACCAGCGGCACTTCCGCCGCGCGACGATGGGCTGCCCGGTGATCATGGGTCGCAAGACCTGGGACTCGCTGCCCGCGCGCTTCCGGCCGCTGCCGGGACGGCGCAACATCGTGGTCACGCGCGATGCCGCGTGGCAGGCGCCCGGCGCCGAGCGCGCCGCGTCGCTCGACGACGCGCTGGCACTGACCCGCGACGACGCGAAAGCGTTCGTCATCGGCGGCGGCGAGCTGTACGGGCTCGCGCTGCCCAGGGCCGACGAGCTGGTGCTGACCGAGATCGACCGCGACCTCGACGGCGACACGTTCTTCCCGCCATGGGAGCGCGGCGACTTCGTCGAAACGCGCCGCGAGCGGCATGTCGGCGCCGACGGCACGGCGTTCGACTTCGTGACCTATCGTCGGCGAGTGCAGGGTCACTGAGCTTTGCAGAGTGCGCGACGGCGGCGCCGTGCGGGCCGGTTCGTCAACCCGTGAGGGCCACACCTCGGTCGCGACGCCGCTTGCGGCAGGCGTCGGAGCAGTAGCGCACCTGCGCCCAGTTCTTCGCCCACGACTGGCGCCAGGTCATCGGGCGCCCGCACATCGTGCAGGTCTTGCTCGGCAGGGCCGCCTTGTTGCCCTTGAACGTGCCTTTGAACGCCATGCGCGGATGCTCGCTCATCCGGGCCGTCGCGTGCAGCAAGGGTCGCATCGACCCCACGCGGCGCCGTCGGCGCTCGCGCACCTCGCGCTCAGCTCCGGCGCAGCAGCCCGAACGCGATGTTGCGACCGTAGCCGCGCGTCAGCGCCAGATGGATCCACGTCATCGCGAAGGGCTCCAGATAGCGGGCCGCCGACAGCGCCCCCATGTCGAGCGCATCGAAGCCGAGCAGGGTCGCCAGCGCCACGACGCGCTGCCGCGCGTCGGCGTCGTCGCCGCACACCGGCATGCGCGGCACGCCGCCCGGATGGCCCGGATCGGCCAGGTTCTCGGCGCCCGTCGTGTTGAAGGCCTTGACGACCCTGGCGCCGTGCGCGTGCCGGGCCAGTTCCTCGGCGCCCGAGGTGGTCGTGCCGATGCTCAGGCCCGCGAGCCCGGGCGCGATGGGATTGGTCGCATCGACGAGGACCCTGCCCTGCCAGTCCGCCACGGACCGCGCGACGCTCGGCGCCGCACCGTACGGCACGGCCAGGATCGCCACTTCGGGCGCGGCGATCGGGTCGACGGTGCCGACGATCGTGGCCGACGGCCCGAGCGAGCGCACGGCGTGCTCGTACTTGCGCGGATCGGGCACGCCGAACACCACGGACTCGCCACGGCGCACCAGCGCACGCCCCAGCGCCATGCCGACGTTGCCGGCCCCGAGGATCGAGAGGCTCATGGACGACTCCTGCGCGCCGTGTCAGGCGGTGGGGCGAGACGGATAGATCCACCACGCCAGCCGGCGGGTGAGCCAGGGCATCAGCCACCAGGTCATGAACGCGACCTCGAGGGCGATGGTCACGAGCAGCGCGACGGCATCCGGCACGCCGAACGGCAGCCACGCGAGAAGCGACCTGACGACCGAGCCGATCACGAGGACCAGCCCGAACACGACCACGGTCATCAGCGCCGCCATGCGGGGCCGCGACGGCTGCGCGACCGAGGCCCCGGCCGGCGCGCTGAACCAGACCTCGAACCCGGTGAGCCGTTCCCACACCGCGTCGCTCTCCACGAGGGGACTCACGCGCTCGAGGAACCGTGCCCGGAGTTCCGAGGACTCGAACGCCTGCAGGTGCTCCAGCGACGCGAACCTGATCACGCTGACGTACTCGCGCGGACCGGCCTGCGCCGGGCGCTGCGTGCTGACCCCCAGGTAGCCGGGCAGTCGCCGCGCCTCGGACTGCAACTCCTGCAGCCATGCCTCGTAGTCGGCTTCGCGGCCCGGCCTCACGCGCCGTCGCACGACGACCGTGACCGGATCGCCCGCCAGTGGCGGCGTCGGCTGCATCGGCAGCTCTCAGCGCCCGAGCGCCTCGACCACCAGGCGCGCGGTCTCCTCGCCCGAGAAGTTCTGCTGCCCGGTGATCAGGTTGCCGTCGCGCACGGCGAAGCCTCGCCACAGGCCGCCGTGGACGAAGTTCGCCCCGAGCTCGCGCAGCCGGTCCTCGATCCGCCAGGGCATCACGTGCGTGTCGCGCGGCAGCAGCCCGTACGACCACACCGCCTCGTCGGCGAAGTCTTCCTCGCAGTTGGCGAAGCCCGTCACCGTCCTGCCCTTGGCGATGAACTCGCCGTCGCGGCCCTTCACGTAGGCGAGGACGGCCACGCCGTGGCACAGCGCCGCGGCGATCTTGCCGGCCTCGAGGAACGCCCGGAACTTCTCGTGCAGCGCCGTGGCCCGCTCGAACGTGAACATGGGCGCCTGGCCGCCCGCCACCACGATGGCGTCGAAGGCCTGCACGTCGAGGTCGGCCACCGGCGTCGTGTCGTCCACCAGCGCCGCCAGCTCGGGGGTGTGGATGAAGCCCTGGCTGATCAGGTCGGTCCGGCTGTAGCCGCTGGCGTCGTTGGGATCGCTCATGGCGTCGGCCACGCAGCGGCCGCCGTCGGGGCTGAACAGGGCCACCTCGTAGCCCGCCTCGCCGAACACGTGGTAGGGGTGCGTCAGCTCGCTCCACCAGAAGCCGACGGGCCACTGCGTCGTGGTGGAGACCGCCGGGTTGGCGATCACGATCGCGACGCGCTTGCGGGCGGCCGGGTTCGTGACGTTGGGATCCTTGAGACTCATGCCGCTCTCCGCAACCGATGGGTGATGCGGCGCAGTCTGGCGCCGCCTTCGCGCCTGATAAATACTCCGAGCCGCGACTGACCGTTGCCTGAGCCGACAACAATGGAACTCTCCGCGCTGCAGACCTTCGTGAAGGTGGTCCAGGCCGGCAGCTTCACGCGGGCCGCGGACGCGCTGACGACGCAGAAGGCGCACGTGTCGCGGGTGGTCACGCAACTCGAGAAGGAACTCGGGGCGCGCCTGCTGGAGCGCACCACCCGCGCCTTGTCGCTGACCGAGATCGGCCGCGAGTTCTTCGAGCGCGCCGTCGGCATCCTCGCGGCGGTCGAGGACAGCCGGCGCGCGGTGCAGCGCGCACAGGGCGAGCCTCGCGGCACCTTGAAGCTCACGTGCGGCGTGGAGTTCGGGATGATCGCCGTCAGCGGATGGATCGACCGCTACCTGCAGCGCCATCCGCAGGTCCGCGTCGAGGCCGACTTCACCGCGCGCGTCGTCGACATCGTCCACGAGGGCTACGACCTGGCCGTTCGCGTGGGCCCCCTCGAGGACTCGACCCTGGCGGCCCGCAAGCTCGGCGAGCTCGCCTACGGGCTGTTCGCGTCCCCGGAGTACCTCGCACGTCGCGGCACGCCGCGCGAGCCCGCGGATCTCGCGGACCACGAGTCGCTCGTGTTCGCCCATGCGAACCGCGCGGGCGCGCTGCTGCTGCGCAAGGGGACGCGGTCGGAGCGGGTGTCGCTTCGTCCACGGTTGAAGGCCAACAACGTGTTCGCGATCCGCGATGCGGCCATGGCCGGCCTGGGTGTCGCCCAGCTCCCGCTGATCGTGGCGTCCGAGCCGCTGCGCGCCGGGCGGCTGCAGCAGCTGCTCGCGCCGTGGTCGACGCCGCCGGTGCCCGTGCACGCGGTGTTCGCGAGCGCCCGGTACCTGACGCCCAAGGTGCGCAGCTTCATCGACCTGTCGGTGGACGAACTGGGCCGCGACGCCGGCCTGCTCGGCCGCTGACCGGCCGCGTCGGCTCCGGCGGCTCGAACCGGGCCTCGCCGGGCAGGCTGCCGCCGATGCCGGGTGCGCGCGCCGCCCTCCGGCCGACGTTGCCGCGGCGTGTCGGGAACGCTCAACAAACTTCACGACGCGCCGGCGCACCCGCGCGCGCTGCGGTCGAGCCACGACCATCGGCCATGCGCTTTCGATGGCATCGCGTCGCGCTCTGGTTCGCCTGCTGCGCGATGGGCATCGCAGTGTCCACGGCGCTGTTCCGCTCGAGCGACAACGCGGGCGGGCTCTTGTCCGCGACCGCCACGGCGTGGAACCACCTGCAGTTCGCGTCGCCCGACGACCCTCGGTCGCGCGGCGTGGTGCTGCTCGACCTCGGAGCCGATGCCGGCACCGCGGCGCAGTTGGCCGACGTGCTGGACCTGCTCAACTACGCCGGCACCCGCGTGGTGCTGCTGACGCTCGACGTCGGCCGCATCGCGCTCGACGACGCGCAGGCGCAGCAGCTCGCTGCCGCCGTGAGCCGGCACGGGAGCGTGGTCGTGGTACAGGGGGGCGACGAGGACTTCGGCGTCTGGACCGTGCCCGACACGGTCCGCCGGGCGGCGGCGGCGGTCGGCGGTCGGCAGTACCACGTCGCCGCGAATCGCACGGTGCTGGGCCTGCGGTACGGCTCGCTCACGCGAAGCGACGAGCCGGAACACGCGGTGCTCGCGGCCATGCGCGTCGTCGACCGGGCGTTCGAGGTGCCGACGCGGTCTGTCGTCGTGCCGCCCTCGCCGACCCTGCTGCTGCCGTTGGGGTCGGCGCCGGGCCAGTTCCCGACCGTCGACGCAGCCGTCCTGGGTGTCGGGTCGGCGCCCTTGCGCGACCTGCGCGGCAAGCTGGTGGTCGTGGGCTCGACGCGCGAGCACCCCGTGGTCACGCCGTTCGACATGCTCGCGTCGGGCGATCGCCCCGCGAGGCGCATGTCCGAGGCCGAGCTGACCGCGAACTTCGCTGCCGCGCTGATCGGGGGCCGCGTCGTGTGCAGCGTGGCGCCCGCCGAGGCGCTCGTGCTGGTGCCGCTCATCGTGCTGCTGTGCTGCCTGCCGATGCTGCTGCTGTCGCCCCTGCCGGGCCACGTGGTGTCGCTCGTCGCGGGCACCGCGACGCTGCCGCTGTGGTGGACGATCGGGCGGCGGGCGCTGCTGATCTTTCCGCAGGCACCGCTGGCCGTGGCGGCCGTGTGGATCGCCGGGCTGCTGTGGCTCGCGTTCGCGCTGTGGCGATCGCGACGGGACGTGCACCGTCTCATCGAGCAGCTGCTGTCGATCCAGGCGCCGATGAGAGGACTGGCGGCCACCGCCTTGCCGTGGCGCGCGGGCCGCTCGCCGGACTCGCTCGACGTGGCCCAGGCAGCGCTCAGGACCGCCCACTCGAATCGCCAGCTCGCCGCTGCCGTGATCGAGAGCCTGCCCTCGGCGGTCCTGCTCGTCGACGGAACCGGCCGCATCGTGGCGGCCAACCGGCGTGCCAGCCAGTGGTTCGAGCCCGCCGAGCCGATCGGTCGAAGCGCCCTGCTGATGCTGCGCGCGGTGGAGTTCTACGGCGCGAGCGATGCCGATGCGCTGTTCGGCGAGCCGCATCACAGTGCCGAGTGCCGACACGCCGGCCGCGACTACCTCGTCGACTCGAGGCTCATCGTCGACGACGCCACGCGCAGCGTCCGCATGCTGAGTTTCCAGGACGTGACCCCGGTGAAGCAGGCCATCAACGACCGGGCCGACGCCGTGGACTTCCTCACGCACGACCTTCGCACGCCGCTGAACAGCATCCTCGTGCTGACCGGCCTGCTCGAACGGGAAGCCAAGGCGCCGAGCGAGACGATGCGCCGCATCCGCTCGGTGGCGCAAAGCGCCATCAGGCTGGCCGACAACTACGTCCATCTGCTGCGCGCCGCCGGCGACACCGCCTCCGCCTTCGTCGAGGTGAGCCTGAGCGACGTGGCCGAGGAGGCCGTCGCGGCCGTGAGTCCGCTCGCGAACGAGCGCGGCATCACCGTCTCCTGCAAGGACAGCGGGCCGTGCTTCGTCCACGGCGATTACGCCTTGCTCTACCGGGCCCTCGTCAACCTGCTCGGCAACGCCGTGCGCCACGCACCGGACGGCTCGGTGGTCGACGTGCGGCTCGAGTGGCTGCCCGAGGGCGCTGTGCTCACGGTCGAGGACCGCGGACCCGGCTTCCCCGACGAGCTGCTGCACGCGTCGGCGACCCGCTTTCGCGTCGGCAAGCAGCCGCGCGCACAGGGGGTCGGACTCGGTCTGGCGCTGGTGCGGGCCGTCGCGCACAAGCATGGCGGGACCTTGACCCTGTCCAACGCCGAGCCCCACGGCGCGACCGTGCGGCTGGTGCTGCCCCAGGTGCTGTCCGGCGCGCCGTCGCACCGGCATGCGTCGTGAGAGCGATCGACCGTGAAGCCGTTGCGCACCGAGCCCTTCAGCCGCCTGCGTCGCGCGACGGTCGTCGCCGCGGCGATGCTGTGCGCGACTCGGGCCCGGTGCCAGCCGGCAGACCAGCCGGCGGACCGCGAACTGCCGGTCGAGGCCGAACGTGCGCCGGCCGGACTCTGGACGCCGCGCCTCGAGAGGCTCGCGGCGCGCCTGAGGCGAGCCGCACGC
>CAZFET010000125.1:0-9702 GCA_964517545.1 uncultured Burkholderiaceae bacterium | reverse complement strand
CTCGCCCGGCCATCCGCGCGACGCGGCGGCCAGCGCCTCGAAGCCGTCGAACTCCGGCAGGCTCCACAGTCCGGCCCACACGCCGTGCGCCGGCCGGCGCTGCAGCCACACGCGATCGGCGTGGTGCAGCCACAGCCACACGCTCTCGCGCCGTCCGCGTGCGACGCGGCGCGACTTCAGCGGGTAGCGCTCGGGCGCGCCCTCGCGCCGCGCCACGCAGTCGTCGGCCAGCGGGCAGAGCCGGCAGTTCGGCGAGCGCGCCAGGCACACCGTCGCGCCGAGGTCCATCAGCCCCTGCGTGTACGCCTCGATGCCGCGTCGCGGCAGCAGCGCGTCGGCGTGCTGCCACAGCGCGCGTTCGTTCGCGGGCCGCGCCAGGTCGGCGCCGAAGCCGAGCCAGCGCGCCAGCACGCGCTTGACGTTGCCGTCGAGGATCGCGGCGCGTTCGCCGAACGCGAAGGCCGCGATCGCCGCCGCGGTCGAGCGGCCGATGCCCGGCAGCGCCGCCAGGGCCTCGCTGCTGCGCGGGAACTCGCCGCCCAGCTCGGCCACGACCACCTGCGCGCAGCGGTGCAGGCGGCGCGCGCGGCCGTAGTAGCCCAGGCCGCTCCAGGCCGCGAGCACGTCGTCCGGCGTCGCGGCCGCGAGCGCGCGCACGTCGGGGAAGCGTTCGAGGAAGCGGCGGTAGTAGCCGATGACGGTGGCGACCTGCGTCTGCTGCAGCATGATCTCCGACAGCCAGATGCGGTACGGGTCGCGGGTGCCCTGCCACGGCAGGTCGTGCCGTCCGTGCGTCGCCTGCCACGCGACGACGCGGGCCGCGAACTCGCGCGCCGCCGTCACGGCGAATCAGGACGCGAACTTGAGCGCGACCACCGTGCCCGACGACGCGGCGGCGTTGCCGGCATCGTCGTCGCGCGCGTCGATGGTCTGCTCGCGCAGCTGGCCGAGCAGCTGCACGAAGCGCAGGTGGAGCTGCTGCAGGCGCTGCTCCTGCGCTTCCAGCTCCTCGAGCCGCTGCTCCAGCTCGCCGGCGGCCGCCTGGATGCGCTCGAGCGCGTCGCGGCGGCGACGGAAGTCGCGTCGGCGCTCGCGCAGCTGCGAGTCCACCTGCGCCGATGCCGTGCGGTTCCACAGCTCGATCTCGCCGCTGGCGCTCTCGAAGACGACGCGCAGCTTGGACACCAGCATGCGGCGGAACTGCTCGAAGAAGCCCGGCTCGGCGAGCTTGAGCGCCTGCGTGAGGCCGAGATAGCGCACGTAGTTGCGCTCGATGAGCTCGAGGTCGCGCTCGAAGCGCGAGAGGTCGGGCGCGCGGCCGAGCGCGAGGCTGAAGCCGAACTCGCTGTTCAGCCGCTGGAACTGCGCGGTCATCATCTGCTCGATCTCGGCCGAGCGTTCGGCAGCCTCGGTGACCATCGCGCGCAGCCGGCCGCACAGCTCGTGGAACGCCTTCTTCGCGCCGAGCCCGAACCACGACGAGCCGACCACGCGCTGCATCTCGGCGACCTCGTCGCGCAGCCGGTCGCTCGACAGTCCGACCATCACGTCCTTCAGCATGCGGCTGTGCACGGCGCGCAGCGCCTGCAGGCGCGTGGTGCACTGCTCGAACTCGGCCGTCTCGGCGTCGACCCGCTGCAGCATCACGCGCACCTTGGCGCTGCTCTTGCCGCGCAGGCCGCGCAGCTCGAGCGTCTGCTCGGCGATCTGGCGGCGGCGGTCGGCGATGTGGCGCGCGACCTGCGCCTCGACGTCGTCGGCCGCGTCGAGCGTGACCTGCAGCAGCACCTGGCGACGCCGCGGCAGCAGCTCGTCGCCGAGCGCGCGCTCGAGCTCGGGCAGGCGGCTCGCGGCGACCCCGGCGTCGTCGCGGGCGACGCGCGCGGCCAGTGCGTTGCGCGCCGACAGCGGGAACACGCGCGCGGGCTCGAGGCCGAGCTGCGTCGCCGTGGTCGCGCGCTGGCGCTCGATCTGCGCGGCCACCTCGTCCGGCCGGGCCAGCGGGTCGACGAGGGTGTCGATCTTGTTGAGCACCACGTAGCGCGCGGCGGCGTGCGAGTCGAGGTGATCGCGCCAGATCGCGAGGTCGCTCCTGGTCACGCCCGTGTCGGCGGCGAGGATGAACACGCACGCGTGCGCGGTCGGCAGCAGGCCGAGCGTGAGTTCCGGCTCGGCACCGATGGCGTTCAGGCCCGGCGTGTCGAGCACCACGAGGCCGCGCTTGAGCAGCGGGTGCGGGTAGTTGATGAGCGCGTGGCGCCACGCCGGCACCTCGACGCGACCGTCGGCGGCCAGCGGCGGGTTGTCCTCGGGCCGGTCGTCGTGCCAGAAGCCGAGGGCGCGCGCATCGTCGACGCTGACGGTCTTGGTGCGGGTGACCTCGGCCAGCGCGTCGGCGAGCTTGTCCGGCGAACCGGTGTCGAGCTCGCGCAGGGTCCAGGCGCGCGGCTGCTCGCGCAGGTCGGTGAGCGAGCGGCCTTCGAGCCGCGTCTCGATCGGCAGCAGCGCGAGCTGCGCCGGCTGTCCCGCGTCGTAGCCGAGCTCGACGGGGCACATGGTGGTGCGGCCCGGAGTCGCCGGCAGCACGCGCCGGCCGGTGTCGGAAAAGAAGATCGCGTTGATCAGCTCGGACTTGCCGCGCGAGAACTCGGCCACGAACGCGACCACGAGCTTCTCGCTGGCCAGGCGCTGGCGCAGCGCATCGAGCCGGTCGGACGTCGGCGTGTCCAGCAGTTCCTGGTCGCCGAGAAAGCGCCAGAGCTCCACGACGCGCGCCTCGACGGCGCTGCGCCACTGGCCGAGTGCATCGAGACTGCCGGCGAACGAAGCGTGCATGGATAGGGCCCAACGACCGGAGCGGAATGTGGCGGAATTGTCCTGCACGCCCCTCATGGCGGCGACGGCTGAAACATCTGAAAACAGCGACACGCTGCGCGGCGTGATGCAGCGCACGGCGCGCTCGCGGCCGGCGCATCGGGCGCGCGATGCCGCGTCAGCGCCGCTGGCAGCGCGCGCAGAAGAAGGTCGAGCGCTGGCCCTGCACGATGCGCCGCACCGGCGCGCCGCATGCCGGGCACGGCTGGCCTTCGCGGCCGTACACGCGCGCGGCGAGCTGGAATTCGCCGACCACGCCTTGCGCGTCGCGGAAGTCGCGCAAGGTGGAGCCGCCGAGCTCGAGCGCGCGCGCCAGGGTGTCGCGCACCGCCGCGGCGAGGCGCTCGCAGCGCGCGCGCGACACGCGATCGGCGCGCGTGCGCGGGTCGATGCCGGCGGCGAACAAGGCCTCGCAGGCGTAGATGTTGCCGGCGCCGACGACGATGTCGCCGCCCAGCAGCGCCAGCTTGACGGCCGTCTTGCGGCGTCGCAACGCGCGCCACAGCGCCTCGCCCGTGAACGCGGGATCGAAGGGCTCGAGGCCGAGCCCGGCCAGCAGCTTGCCCGCCATGCCTTCGTGCATCGACGGCGCCCACACCACCGCGCCGAATCGACGCGGATCGGTCAGCCGCAAGGTGCCGCGGTCGGTGACGAGGTCGACGTGGTCGTGCGGGCCCGGTTCGGGCAGGCGGCGCGAGAACGCGAGCGAGCCCGACATGCCCAGGTGCAGCAGCAGCCCGCCGGCCGGTGGCGCGTCGCGCGTCGGCGCGCGCGACAGTGGCAGCCACAGGTACTTCGCGCGACGCGCGACCGCGCCGACCCTGCATCCGCGCAGCGCGTCGGCGTCGCGGCCCAGCGGCCAGCGCAGGGGCTGGCCGGGCCGCACGCCCACGATCGTCGCGCGTTCGATGCGATCGGCGAAGCTCAGGCGCGTGACTTCGACCTCGGGCAACTCGGGCATCCGGAGATTGTGCGACGCCTAGAATGGATCGAACCCCGAGGACCGCCATGCGACGTCACAAGATCCGCCTGCTCGCGCTCGGCCTGCTCGCCGGCGCGGCGCTGGCGCAGCAGCCGCCGGCGGCCAAGCCGGTGGAGAACTCCGCACTCGACGCGCCGCTGTTCTATCAGCTGCTGATCGGCGAGATCGAACTGCGCAGCGGCCAGGCCGGCAACGCCTACGAGGTGATGCTCGACGCGGCGCGCCGCACGAAGGACGAGTCGCTGTTCCGCCGCGCGGTCGAGATCGCGCTCGCGGCGCGCGCGGGCGACCAGGCGCTCGCCGCGGCCAACGCGTGGCGCACCGCGCGGCCCGAGTCGCTCGAGCCGATCCGCTACGTGGTGCAGCTGCTGGTGTCGCTCGGCCGGCTGGCCGAGGCGACCGAGCCGCTGCGTGCGCTCATCGCCGCACCGCCGGCCGACGAGCGCCCGGCGCGGCTCGCACAGCTGCCGCGACTGTTCGCGCGCACGCCCGACAAGCGGCAGGCGCTGGCGATCGTCGAGCCGCTGGTCAAGCCGTACCTCGACGCGCCCGACACGCGCACCGCGGCACGCGTGGCGCTCGGGCGCATGCACCTCGCCGCGGGCGACGCGGCGCGCGCCCTCGAGTTCGCGCGCCAGGCGCAGTCGCAGGATGCGGCGGCAGAAGGCCCGGCGCTGCTGGCGCTCGAGATGCTGCCGGCCACCCCGGCCGCCGAGGACGTCGTGAAGGCCTACCTCGCGCAGCCGAAGGCGCAGAACGCGCTGCGCATGGTGTACGTGCGCGTGCTCAGCGGCTCGCAGCGCTATGCCGATGCGCTGGTGCAGCTCGAGGACGCCGTGCGCGTCGAGCCCAACCTCGCGCCGGCGTGGCTGAGCCTCGGCGCGCTGCACCTGGAGCTGCGCCATCCGCAGCAGGCCGAGACGGCGCTGCGCCGCTACCTCGACGTGGTGGCCGCCCATCCCGATCAGGACACCGACGACGACGGCAACCCGTCCACGCCGTCGCTCGGCGTGACGCAGGCGCAGCTCATGCTCGCGCAGGCGGCCGAGCAGCGCGGCGACTTCCGCGGCGCCGAGGAGTGGCTGGCGAAGGTCGACAACCCGCGGCGCGCGCTCGACGTGCAGGTGCGCCGCGCCACGATCCTCGCCAAGCAGGGTCGCGTCGGGCCGGCGCGCGAGCTCATCCGCGCGGCGCCGGAACGAAGCCCCGACGACGCGCGCTCCAAGCTGCTGGCCGAAGCGCAGATGCTGCGCGAGGTGAAGCGCTGGCGCGAGGCCTACGAGGTGTTCACCACCGCCAACCAGCGCTTCGCCGACGACGTGGACCTGATCTACGAGCAGGCGATGGTGGCCGAGAAGCTCGACCGCCTCGACGAGATGGAGCGCCTGCTGCGCCGCGTGATCGCGCTCAAGCCCGATCACCATCACGCGTACAACGCCCTCGGCTACTCGCTGGCCGATCGCAACCTGCGCTTGGCCGAGGCGCGCGACCTCATCCGCAAGGCGCTCGAGCTCGCGCCCGGCGAGCCGTTCATCACCGACAGCCTCGGCTGGGTCGAGTACCGCATGGGCAACCGCGAGGAGGCGCTGCGCCTGCTGCGCGAGGCCTATCGCGCGCGACCCGACGTCGAGATCGGCGCGCACCTCGGCGAGGTGCTGTGGGTCAGCGGCCAGCGCGACGAGGCGCGGCGCATCTGGCGCGAGGCGCGCGCGCGCGACGCCGCGAACGAAGTGCTGCGCGAGACGCTCGCGCGGCTGCGCGTCGACCTGTGAGGGTGTCGGGCGCAACGTCGTCGACGGGCCGGCGGCTCGTCGTCGCGTGCGTGGCGCTGCTGCTGGCCGCCTGCGCGAGCGTGCCGCCGCCGGCCGACGCGCTGTCGGGCCGCCTCGCCGTGCGCGTGGACGGCGCGGACGGCGTCGCGGCGCGCAGCCTCTCGGCGGCGTTCGACCTGCGCGGCGACCCGTCGCGCGGCGAGCTCGGCCTGTCGACGCCGATCGGCACGATGATCGCGCGCGCCCGCTGGCAGCCGGGCGACGTGCGGCTCGAGACGCCCGACGGCGCACGGCGCTTCGCCGACCTCGACGGCATGGCCCGCGAGGTGCTCGGCGAGGCGGTGCCGGTGGCCGCGCTGTTCGACTGGCTGCGCGGACGCCCGTGGCCCGGCGCGCCGAGCAGCGTCACCGGCGCCGGCTTCGAGCAGCTCGGCTGGACGGTCGACCTCGGCGGCTTCGCCGACGGGCGTGTCGAGGCGGTCCGTCGCGCGCCGCCCGCGGTCACCGTGCGCGCCCGGCTGGATCGCGCGTCATGAAGGCGCTGTACGACGTCGCCGCGCCGGCCAAGCTCAACCTGTTCCTGCACGTGGTGGGCCGGCGCGCGGACGGCTATCACCTCTTGCAGTCGGCCTTCGTGCTGATCGACTGGTGCGACACCCTGCACTTCGAGCGGCGCGGCGACCGGGCCCTGCACCGGCACGACCTCGGCGACCCGCTGCCGGCCGACGACCTCGTGCTGCGCGCGGCGCGCGCGCTGCAGCAGGCCAGCGGCTGCGCCTGGGGCGCCGACATCGCCATCGACAAGCGCGTGCCGTCCGGTGCGGGCCTGGGCGGCGGCAGCTCCGACGCGGCCAGCACCTTGCTGGCGCTGAACCGGCTGTGGGGGCTCGGCTGGTCGCGCGAGCGGCTCGCCGCTCTCGCGCTCGGCCTCGGCGCCGACGTGCCCTTCTTCGTGGCCGGCCGCAACGCCTTCGTCGAAGGCATCGGCGAGCGACTCCGCCCGATCGACGCCCCGCGCCAGTGGTACGCGGTGCTCAAGCCGGCCGCGGGCCTCGAGACGCGCGCGATCTTCGGCCACCCGCTGCTGGCGGCACACCTCGCCTCGCCGCCGGCTGATATACTGCCGGGCTTCCTCGCGGACACGGTCACGCCCCTGACCCAAGGGTTCGGACGCAACGACCTGCAGCCCGCCGCGATCGCGATGTGCCCCGACGTGGGGGCCGCGATCGACCGGCTCCAGGCCCGTTTCGGCAACGCCCGGATGACCGGGTCGGGCAGTGCGGTGTTCGCCAGGGCCGGCACGGGCGATGCGCCCCTGGCGACCCTGCAGGCAGACGATCTGCCGGCAGGCTGGGTCGGACGGCTGTGCCGCGGTCTGGAGCAGCACCCGCTCGCGGGTTGGGCACCGGACTGAAGGTTCCGAGGGCGCGGCGCGAGCCGCGTCCTGTGTAGGGGAGTCGCCAAGTTGGTTAAGGCATCGGATTTTGATTCCGACATTCGAGGGTTCGAGTCCTTCCTCCCCTGCCAAATCCTCTGCTGACGATCCCGCCATCGCCCGCCATCTCCGCGACACCCTGCCTGCTCCCGTCGAGGCCGCCGTGCTGTTCAACACCGTGCTCTTCACCGGCAACGCGAATCCTGCGCTCGCGCAGGAGATCGCCTCGCACCTCGGCGTCGAGCTCGGCAAGGCCACGGTGGGCCGCTTCTCCGACGGCGAGGTCACGGTCGAGATCCAGCAGAACGTGCGCGCGCGCGACGTGTTCGTCGTGCAGCCGACCTGCTCGCCGACCAACGAGAACCTGATGGAGCTGTTCATCATGGTCGATGCGCTGCGCCGCGCGAGCGCGCGCCGCATCACGGCCGTGATCCCGTACTTCGGCTACGCGCGCCAGGACCGCCGCCCGCGTTCGACCCGCGTGCCGATCAGCGCCAAGGTCGTGGCCAACCTGCTCGACCGCGTGGGCGTCGAGCGCGTGCTGACGATGGACCTGCACGCCGACCAGATCCAGGGCTTCTTCGACATCCCGGTCGACAACATCTACGCGTCGCCGGTGCTGCTGTCCGACCTGAAGAGCAAGAGCTACGACGACCTGGTGGTCGTGTCGCCCGACGTGGGCGGCGTGGTCCGCGCGCGCGCGCTGGCCAAGCAGCTCGGCTGCGACCTCGCCATCATCGACAAGCGCCGTCCCAAGGCCGGCGTGGCCGAGGTGATGCACGTGATCGGCGAGATCGAGGGCCGCAACTGCGTGATCATGGACGACATGATCGACACCGCGGGCACGCTGGTGCAGGCGGCCAAGGTGCTGAAGGAGCGCGGCGCGAAGCGCGTGTTCGCGTACTGCACCCACCCCGTGTTCTCCGGGCCGGCCGTCGATCGCATCGCCGGCAGCCAGCTCGACGAGGTGGTGATCACCAACACCATCCCGCTGCGCGACGAGGCGAAGGCCTGCAGGAAGATCCGCCAGCTGTCGGTGGCCTTCCTGTTCGCGGAGACGATCCGCCGCATTTCCGACGGCGAGTCGGTCACTTCGCTGTTCGCGGAGCAGAACAATAACTTTTGAGTCGCAGAGCGGGCCCGCCGAAGGCGGTCCCTTCTTGGTGGCGGGCCGTCGGCCCGCCTTTTCATGCGGAGCCTGGTCGCGGGCCCGCGCACTTTGGAGAGTGTCATGAAATTCGTCGCTTTCGAGCGCACGCAGCAGGGGACCGGAGCGAGCCGCCGCCTGCGCAACGCCGGCAAGGTGCCGGGCATCGTCTACGGATCGGGTGAGCCGAAGCTCATCGAGCTCGACCACAACGCGCTGTACTTCGCGCTGAAGAGGGAGGCGTTCCACTCGTCGATCCTCGATATGGAACTGGCCGGCCAGACGCAGAAGGTGCTGCTGCGCGACTTCCAGATGCACGCGTGGAAGCAGCAGGTCATGCACGTCGACTTCCAGCGCATCGACGCCGCCACGCGCATCCGCAAGAAGGTGCCGCTGCACTTCCAGAACGAGGAGAACTCGCCGGCGGTCAAGACCGACAAGTGCCTCGTGAGCCACGTGACCACCGAGATCGAGATCGAGTGCCTGGCCTCGCAGCTGCCCGAGTTCGTGACCATCGACCTCGGCCACCTCGAGAAGGGCCAGTCGCTGCACGCCAGCGATCTGAAGCTGCCCGAGGGCATCAAGGCGGTGAAGCACGGCACGCTGAACCCGGTGATCGTCGCCGTCACGCTGCCCAAGGCCGAGGAAGAGGCCGCGCCGGAGCCGGTCGTCGTGGCGCCGGCCCCTGCCCCGTCCAAGGGCAAGAAGGACGAGAAGCAGAACAAGCGCTGATCGCGGCCCGTCTCGCAATCGCGAAGCCCCGCCTCGGCGGGGCTTCGTCGCTTCGGGCACCCGAACTTCGCGCCGCCGCGTGCGTCTGAGCCGACATGGACCGGCGTCGCGCCATCGCCTCCCTCTGCGCCGCGGCGGGGGCGCTCGCCACGACGATCGCGTCCGCGCCCGCACGCGCCGCCGGCGACGGGCCGCTGCGGCGCGCCATTCCCAAGGGGCGCGGCGAGACGATCCCGGCCGTCGGTCTCGGCACCTGGCTCACCTTCGACATCGGCGACGCGGCGGCCGAACGCGCGCGGCGCGGCCTGGTGATCGACGCGCTGCTGGCCGGCGGCGGCGGGATGATCGACTCCTCGCCGATGTACGGCCGCGCCGAACGCGTGGTCGGCGACCTGCTCGCCACGCGCGGGCACGCCGGGCGCGTGTTCTCCGCCACGAAGGTGTGGACGCCATTCGAGCGCCAGGGCCCCGAGCAGGCCGCCGAGTCGCTGCGCCTGTGGCGCCTGCCGCGGCTCGATCTGCTGTACGTGCACAACCTGCTCCAGTGGAGCGCGCACCTGAAGACCTTGCGCGCGCTGAAGGAGCGCGGGCAGGTGCGCTACATCGGCGTGACGACGTCGCACGGCCGGCGCCACGACGAGATGCTCGACGTGATGCGCCGCGAGCCGCTGGACTTCATCCAGATCACCTACAGCCCCGCCGACACCAGCGCCGAGCGCGTGATCGACGAGGCGGCCGGGCGCGGCATCGCCGTGGTCGC
>CAZFET010000124.1:5805-9724 GCA_964517545.1 uncultured Burkholderiaceae bacterium | reverse complement strand
TACTAATTGCTCGTGCGGCTTGACCCTATAACTCTGACGAGAAGTCAGGTTATGCCGGTTGGGACGCAATCGCTGCTGATTTCGACTCTGCGAATTGGCTGTATCGTCTCGCGACGGTATGGCGACAAGTCAAGCCTGACGACCATAGCGAGGTGGTACCACTCCTTCCCATCCCGAACAGGACCGTGAAACGCCTCTGCGCCGATGATAGTGCGGGTTCCCGTGTGAAAGTAGGACATCGTCAGGCTATTTACCCCGGAAAGGGCTCGATCGAAAGGTCGAGCCCTTTTCCTTTTTTGGCTTCTCAGGTGCGACCGGAAACGTCGAGCCAATCGCCATCGGCGGCGAGCTGCCCGCCGGCCAACAGTCGTTCGATGACCAACTCCGCCAACGTCTCACCGCCGGCAGATCCGCCGTACGTGTGAAGCACGCGCTGCATCAGCGGTGTCGCCTGCATCCAGGCGATCAATGCATCGCGAGTGCGCCGCCGGGACTCGAGCATGTGGAACATCGCCAGCACGCGCAGCGCGTACTCGCCGTGCCGGCGTGGATCGCGACGAAACGCCTCGAGCCTCGACCGCGCGCGGCCGATGGCTGCCGACACGTCGGTGAAGGCAGCCCCGTGCCCGGGCACGACGACGGCCGGCGCCAGCGACTCGATCAGATCCAGGCTTCGTGCCACGCCGCCGAACCCTTCGTCGCCCTCGAGTTCGGGGAACACGACAGCCAGGCCGTCCTGCCACAGCGAGTCGCCGGCGAGCAGCACGCGCGACTGCGGCTCGAAGTAGATCAGCGCATGCGGATCGTGACCCGGCGTCGAGTACGCCTTCCATCGCATCGGGCCCAGCCACAAGGTCTCGCCCGCCGCGACCGGACGCTCGGCGCGAAACGGCTCGCACCGCTGACCGACCGCTTCGAACGCCAGCGCCGCCGAGTCCCAGCGGCGCACGGCCTCGAACGACGGCGCAGGCACCCATGTCTCGCACTGCCAACGGCGCTGCAGTTCGGCGTTGCCGCCGCAGTGGTCCGAGTGCAGATGCGTGTTGACCACGCGCCCGAGCGGCTCACCCGCGAGCGCGTGCCCGACCAGCTCGGCGGTCTGCGGCGCGTGCGACACATAGCCGCTGTCGACGGCCGTCGCAGGCGCGTCGGCCGACGCGCGAAACACCACGCAGTTCGACGAGAGCCAGCCGCGCTCGACCACGGTCAGCCCGAGGCGCTCGAACGTCGCCGCGACATCCACGACGACCGGCCTGTTCAACCGCGCAGCTCGCGCCGCAGGATCTTGCCGACGTTGCTCTTCGGCAGCTCGTCGCGGAACTCGATGTACTTCGGCCGCTTGTACGCGGTGAAGTTGTCGCGGCAGTAGCGCGCCACATCGTCTTCGCTCAATGTCGCGTCCTTCTTCACGACGAACAGCTTCACCGCCTCGCCCGACTTCTCGTCGGGCACACCGACCGCCGCGCACTCCAGCACGCCGGGGTGCAGGTTCACGACCTGCTCGATCTCGTTGGGGTACACGTTGAAGCCCGACACCAGGATCATGTCCTTCTTGCGATCGACGATCTTCACGTAGCCGCGTTCGTCCATCACGCCGACGTCGCCCGACTTGAAGAAGCCGTCCGCCGTCATGACCTTCGCCGTCTCGTCGGGCCGGTTCCAGTAGCCGGCCATCACCTGCGGCCCGCGGATGCAGATCTCGCCGGGCTGGCCGAAGGGCAGGTCGCGCCCCTCGTCGTCGCGGATCGCGATCTCGGTCGACGGGATCGGCAAGCCGATCGTGCCGGTGAACTCCTGCAGGTCGAGCCGATTGCTCGAGGCCACGGGCGACGTCTCCGACAAGCCGTAGCCTTCGACCACCGGGCAGCCCGTCACCTTCAGCCACTTCTCGGCGGTGGCCTGCTGCACGGCCATGCCGCCGCCGTTCGACACGACCAGCCCCGAGAAGTCGAGCCGTGCGAAGTCGGGATCGTTGGCCAGCGCGTTGAACAAGGTGTTCACCGCCGGGAACATGTTGATCTTGTAGTTGCCGAGCGTCTTCACCAGGCCCGGGATGTCGCGTGGATTCGGGATCAGCACGTTCATCATCCCCAGCCTCGCGCCCATCATGTAGCAGATGGTCAGCGCGAAGATGTGATACAGCGGCAGCGCGCACACCGCCGTGAGCTGACGATCGCCGATCTTGTCGAGCATCGGCTTGAACCACGCTTCGGTCTGCAGGATGTTCGCGACCACGTTCCGGTGCAGCAAAGTCGCGCCCTTGCTCACGCCGGTCGTGCCGCCGGTGTACTGCAGGAAGGCCACGTCGTCCGGCCCGATCGCGGGGCGCTTCAGGCTCAGCCGGGTGCCCTCGGCCACGGCCATGTTGAAGCGCGTGACGCTGCGGCCGCCGTCCAGCGGCAGCCGGAACTCCGGCACCATCTTGCGCACGTGCCGCACGACGAAGTTGACGAGCTGTCCCTTCCAGAAGCCGAGCAGGTCGCCCATCGCCGCCAGCACCACGTGCTTCACCGGCGTGCGGTCGATCACCTCCTCGAGCGTGTGCGCGAAGTTCTCGAGGATCACGATCGCCTCGGCCCCCGAGTCCTTCAGCTGGTGCTCCAGCTCGCGCGGCGTGTACAGCGGGTTCACGTTCACGACCGTGTAGCCCGCGCGCAGGATGGCGGCGATCGCCACCATGTACTGCAGCACGTTGGGCATCATGATCGCCACGCGCGCGCCGCGCGCGAGACCCTTGCCCTGCAGGAAGGCGCCGAGCGCGGCCGACATCTCGTCGATGTCGCGGTAGCGGATGCGCGTTTCCATGCACGCCGCGGCGTCGCGCGTCCCGTACTTGCGGAAGGCCTCTTCGAGCAGGTCGACCAGCGACGGATAGACATCGGTGCGCACCTCGGCGGGCACGCCCGGCGGATAGTTCTCGAGCCAGGGTTTCAAGCGAAGGACTCCGTAGCGAATGCGAAGCGGGGCGAACGACGGATGGTCGCGGCCGACGCGCCCGCGAGACTACGGTAGTTGTCCTAACGGGCTGTCCTCTGCGTGACACGCGGCCTCGTCGGCCGCGAACAGCGCCGCGGCGAGCACGCGCTCACGATGCCCGATGGTGTTCAGGAACTCGGCCGCCCCCCGCATCTCGCCGAAGGTGTCGAAGCCGGTCTCCAGGAAGTGCTGCAGCGCCGACATCCCGGCCGCGCGCGCCGGCCCGCGCATCATGCGAAGGCTCTGGCGCAGCAGCGGCTTGCGCGTGTAGCGCTCCAGCGCCTGCCCGACCTGCAGGGTCAGCGCGATCTGCCGCTCGCGGTCGGCTTCGCGGCCGGTGGCCTGCCACGCCCGCACGTAGCGCATGCGGTCGACCGTGTCGGCGCCGAGCCGCCGCGCCATCTCGCTGTCGATCGACTCCGACAGCGCGTGCAGCGCCGCCAGGGTCTCCACCGTCGCGATGATCTCGTCGGGGAAGAGCCGCACGAGCGCCGGCACGATCCGCGCGAACTGCGCGTCGCGGTCGGTGTAGTCGCGCGGGCCGTACAGCTCCTCGAGGAAGAAGCGCGACGCGCCCGCGTAGCGCGGCGTCGTCAGCAAGTCGGAGTAGGTCCGCGCGAAGCGCTGCTGCTGGTAGGCCTTCAGCGCGGTCACGCGCGCGCCGAGGCCCGGGTCGGCGAGCCGTGCCACGCGTTCGCGCTCGACCGCCTCGAGGTGCGCGAGGATGCGTTGCCCGGCCGGTGTCATGGATCGACTGTCGGTGTTTCCCCAGTGGGGGATTAGTCAGCCCGCTCTATCGGCTGCGCTGCCGATGATGCAACACTGGCCGCCATGCAACGGCGCACCCTGCTCAAGCTCGGTCTCGGCAGCGCGGTCGTGCCCGCCGCGGCCGGCGGCGGGCTCGCGATGCTGCGGCCCGGCCTCGACGCCACCAAGCCCTCCG
>CAZFET010000124.1:3363-5795 GCA_964517545.1 uncultured Burkholderiaceae bacterium | reverse complement strand
CGGGAGGCGGCCGTCCAGGCCCACCTCGGCCGGCTGGGCGACACCATCGCGATGCTCGCACCGGCCACGGGCGGCGAGCTGTCGCAGCTCGTCGCGCTGCTCGGCTCGCTGCCGGGCCGCAAGTGGCTGGCCGGGCTGGATGCCGACTGGCCCGACGCCTCGCCGGCGCAGGTGCAGGCCGCGCTGCAGTCGATGCGCGCCTCGACCGTGGCGCTGCGGCAGCAGGCGTATCACGCGCTACGCGACCTCACCAACGCCGCGTACTTCGCCGATCCGGGCACCTGGCCGGCGATCGGCTACCCCGGACCGAGGGCCCTGTGACCGACACGACGATCACCGATCCGATCCGCGCGGGCCTCGGCCGCAGCTGGCGCGTCTTCGGCGGGCCGCACGCCACGCCGCCGGCCGTCATCGAGTGCGACGTCGCCATCGTCGGCAGCGGCGCAGGCGCGGGCATCACCGCCGAGCTGCTCACGCAAGCCGGCCTCGCCGTGGTGATCGTCGAGGAAGGCCCGCTGCGTTCGAGCACCGACTTCCGTGCACAGCTCGAGAGCAACGCCTACCCGCAGCTCTATCAGGAAAGCGCGAGCCGCAAGACGGCCGACAAGGCCATCAACATCCTGCAGGGGCGCTGCGTCGGCGGCTCGACCACGGTCAACTGGACCAGCTCGTTTCGCACGCCGTCGGCGACCCTGGCGTACTGGCGCGAGCGCTTCGCGCTGCCGGAGCTAACCGACGACGCGATGTCGCCGTGGTTCTCGCAGGCCGAGCGCCGGCTGTCGATCGGCCCGTGGCTCACGCCGCCGAACGAGAACAACGACCTGCTGCGCCGCGGCGCGCTCAAGCTCGGCATTCCGGCGGCGGCGATCCTGCGCAACGTGAAGGGCTGCTGGAACCTCGGTTCGTGCGGCCTCGGCTGCCCGACCAACGCGAAGCAGTCGATGCTCGTCACCACCCTCCCGGCGGCGCTCGACCGCGGCGCGCGCCTGCTCGTGCAGACGCGCGCGCTCGAGCTCGAGTTCGCGGGCGACCGCGCGGTCGCGCTGCAGTGCGCGCCGGTGGCACTCGACGGCTCGCTGCAGGCCGGCGCCGGCACGCGCATCGTCGCGCGGCACTACGTGGTGGCCGGCGGCGCGATCAACTCGCCGGCGCTGCTGCTGCGCTCCGACGCACCCGACCCGCACGGCCTGCTCGGTCGGCGCACCTTCCTGCATCCGACCGTCGTGTCGTCGGCGACCTTCGACCAGAACGTCGAGGCGTGGAGTGGCGCGCCGCAGACCATCTACACCGATCACTTCCTCGACGCGCAGCCGATCGACGGTCCGATGGGCTACAAGATCGAGGCGCCGCCGATGCATCCGGTGCTCACCGCGTCGACGCTCGCCGGCTTCGGCGCGCCGCAGGCCGAGGCGATGCGCGCATTCCCGCGCACGCACGCGCTGATCGCGCTGCTGCGCGACGGCTTCCACGCCGAGTCGGCCGGCGGGCGCGTGACCCTGCGCGCGGACGGCACGCCGCTGCTCGACTACCCGCTCAACGACTTCGTGTTCGAAGGTGCACGCCGCGCCTTCCTCAGCATGGCCGAGCTGCAGTTCGCGGCCGGTGCGCGCACGGTCTCGCTGGTGCACGAGCTCGCGCGGCCGTACACCACCTGGACCGAGGCGCGCGACGCCATCGCGCAGTTGCCGATGCGCCCGCTCGCCACGCGCGTGGTCAGCGCGCACGTGATGGGCGGCTGCGGCATGGCCGGCGACGCGAAGCTCGGCGTCGTGCGCCCCGACGGCCGGCACTGGCAGGTGGAGAACCTGTCGGTGCACGACGGTTCGCTGTTCCCGACCAGCATCGGCGCCAATCCGCAGCTGTCGATCTACGGGCTGGTGAACAAGCTGGCGACGCAGCTCGCGCGGGCACTGGCCGGGCGCGACGTGCAGCTCGCCGCCTGACGCGCCCGGCGATGCTCGCGCGGCTGCAGCAGTTCACGACGATCGGCCTCGTCGTCCTGGCGTTCGCCTGGGCGTGGCACCACGCGCGCCAGGGCCGCTGGGCGATGGCCGTGACCGGCGCGCTCGTGCTGCTGTGCCTGCACGCGATCGTGCTCGCCTTCGAGTTCGTGCTCGTCGCGTGGGTCAATCGCCGCGACGCGGCGCCGCGCGCGAGCGTGGCGCAGCTCGTCGCCGCGTGGTGGGGCGAGGTCACGACGTCCACCATCGTGTTCTGCTGGCGCCAGCCCTTTCGCTCGCGCGTGCATCCCGACCGCCCCGCGGGCCGGCGGCGCGGCGTGGTGCTGGTGCACGGCTTCGTGTGCAACCGCGGGCTGTGGAACCCGTGGCTCGAGCGCCTGCACGCGCTCGGCGTGCCGGTGGTGGCGGTGAACCTCGAGCCCGTGGTCGGTGCGATCGACGCATACGCGCGCATCGTCGACGAAGCGGTCG
>CAZFET010000124.1:0-3353 GCA_964517545.1 uncultured Burkholderiaceae bacterium | reverse complement strand
TGGCGCAGCGGCTGTTCCTCCGCCGGTGGGGGAGGAGCCGTTTGACCTGGAGCCGCCCCGGTCGAAGCTCCCGTGGGTCATCGCCGGCTTGATGGCGGCGGCGATCGCCGTGCTGACGGTGGTGGCGGTGAACCTCGAGCCCGTGTTCGGTTCGGTGTACGCGTAGGCGCGCGCCGTCGAAGAAGCGGTCGCCGCGCTCGAGCGCGGCACGGGCATGGCGCCGGTCCTCGTGGGTCACAGCATGGGCGGTCTCGCGATCCGCGCCTGGCTCGATCGTCACGCGGCCGACGCGCGCGCGCACCACGTGGTCACCATCGGCTCGCCCCATCAGGGCACGTCGCTCGCGCGCATCGCGCTGGCGATGAACGCGCGGCAGATGCGCCGCGACGGCGACTGGCTGCGTGCGCTCGCCGCGCGCGAGACGCCGCAGCGGCGCCGCCGCTTCACCTGCTTCTACGGCCACTGCGACAACATCGTGCTGCCGGCGTCGACCGCGACCTTGCCCGACGCGGACAACCGGCACCTCGCCGGCGTCGCGCACGTGGCGATGGCCTACGACGACAGGGTGCTGGCCGACGTGATGCGGCTGCTCGGCGTGGCCGACGCCGCCGATGTGTCGGCGTCGCGCAGCGGCGACGCGGACGCGTGGTCTTCGCGCGGCGCCGACGACGCCGCGCGGTAAGCGAGCCACGCCGCCACGGCGGCCAGCGCCAGATGCATCAGCGCGTGGCCGCCGACCCAGCCGGCGGTGAGGTCGTGGATGGCCGCGTCGGCCAGCTCGAAGCCCTTGGCCAGCGCATACAGCCCGAGCATCGCCATCCAGTCGCGCGTGCGCGTCACGTTGCCCGACAGGCCCAGCGCGCCGGCCGGCACCAGCAGCACCGGCAGCACCTGCAGCAGCAACAGGCCGCGCAGGTCGGGCGTGCCGGTCGTCAGCGCACTCAGCCCGCACCAGGCGCCGGCAGCCAGCGGCAGCAGCAGCGCCGCCGCGCACGCAGCGCGCGAGCCGAAGCGAGGGTCGACGCGCTCGGCCAGGAAGCCGCCGAGCAGCAGCATGAATCCCGCCGCCATGAGCATGTGCGCCATCACGTAGCCGCTGTGGTCGGGGGCGAGGTGGTACAGCGCCGCCACCACCGAGGCGCAGGCGGACACCACGAAGAACAGCCGCAGCGGACGCGCCACCGGCAGCGGCCAGGCGCCGTGGCGCAGCGCGCTCGCGCCCCACAGCGCCACGCACAGCAGCGGCAGCGACGCCAGCACGTTGGCGCCGTGCGGGATGCCCAGCAGCGGCCGCAGGTCGGCGTAGACGTGCTCGCGCGCGGTCAGCGGCACCGGGCCCCAGGCGAGCAGGCCGACGGCGAGCGCCGCGGCCATCGCCCACATCAACACCATCACGCAGCGCTGGTTCCACTCTCGAAGCATGCGCGGCAGTCTGGGACGAATGTCCCGATCGGCCCATCACCCCGCGGGGGGATGTCGCGCGGCGGCGCTGGTCCGCGCCGATGCCGCCGCGCCGCACGAGCCGGAGCGCCGCGCCGAGCGCCGGCCCGGCGCTCAGGCCGCGTCGGCCTTCAGCACGCCGCGGCGCATCTGGTCGAGCTCGATGCTCTCGAACAGCGCCTTGAAGTTGCCCTCGCCGAAGCCCTGGTCGCCCTTGCGCTGGATGAACTCGAAGAAGATCGGCCCGAGCTGGTTCTCGCTGAAGATCTGCAGCAGCAGCGCGCCCGCCTTGCCGTCGACGAGGATCTTGCGCTTCTTCAGCTCGGCCACGTTCTCGCCGTGGCCGGGGATGCGCTTGTCGACCAGCTCGTAGTAGGTGTCGATCGTGTCGAGCAGCTTCACGCCGTGCGCGCGCAGCGCATCGACGGTGCGGTACAGGTCGCGCGAGCCGAGCGCCACGTGCTGGATGCCCTCGCCGTGGTACTTGTCGAGGTACTCCTGGATCTGCCCGGCCTTGTCGTTGCCTTCCTCGTTGATCGGGATGCGGATCTTCCCGCACGGGCTCGTCATGGCCTTGCTCTTGACGCCCGTGACCTGGCCCTCGATGTCGAAGTAGCGGATCTCGCGGAAGTTGAACAGCCGCTCGTAGAACTCGGCCCACTCGCCCATGCGGCCGCGGTGCACGTTGTGCGTGAGGTGGTCGATGTAGGTCAGCCCGTGGCCGGGCGGGTTCAGCGCGTCGGCCCCGGCGCCGGGCAGCGGCTCGAAGTCGACGTCGAAGAAGCCGATGTTGCCGATGTCGCCCGGCTGCGCGCCGTTCTTGCCGCGCCAGCGGTCGACCAGGTAGATCAGCGAGTCGCCGATGCCCTTGATCGCCGGGATGTTCAGCTCGCCCGGGCCGGCGCTGCCCGCATAGCCCCACGCGCCGAGCGACAGCGCGCGCTCGTAGGCGGCCTTCGCGTCGTGCACGCGAAAGGCGATGGCGCAGATGCTCGGGCCGTGCAGCCGCGCGAAGCGCTGCGCGAAGGAGTCGGGCTCGGCGTTGACGATGAAGTTGATCTCGCCCTGGCGGTACAGGATGACGTTCTTGTGGCGGTGGCGCGCGATCGCGCGAAAGCCCATGCGCTCGAACAGCGCGCCCATCGCCGCGGGGTCCGGCGCGGCGTACTCGATGAACTCGAAGCCGTCGGTGCCCATCGGGTTGTCCCAGGGGGTGAACTCCATCGTCTGTCTCCTGCCGCGCCGGGCGCGCTCGTGACCATCGGATCGCAGGACTTTAGGCGCGGCCGGCCGCAGTTTTCCAGCGTCCTCCGGCGGTGATCTGCTCTCGGGCGCAGGAAAGCTGCACAATTCGCTCATGGAGAGCGCGATCCCGCTGGATGCCATCGACCGCCGGATCCTGCGCGAACTGCAGGCCGACGGCCGCATGTCGTACGACCAGCTCGCCGGTCGGGTGAACCTGTCGGCCTCGGCCACCCTGCGGCGCGTCAAGCGGCTCGAGGATGCCGGCGTGATCGCCGGCTACGCCGCCGTGGTCGACGCGCAGCGCGTGGGCCTCGGGCTCACCGCCTACCTCAACGTGCGGCTCGAGAAGAACACCGAGTCGCACAAGCGCAATCCGAAGGACGTGTTCCGCGCGTCGGTGCAGGCCTGGCCCGAGGTGGTGGAGTGCGTGGCGCTCACCGGCGAGATGGACTACCTGCTGCGCGTGGTGGTGGCCGACATGGCGCACTACTCGCGCTTCATGATGGACACCTTGCTCGAACACCCGAGCGTGCAGGACTGCCGCACGAGCTTCGTGCTCGACCGCGTGAAGGCGCCGGCCGGCCTGCCCGTCTGAGCGCCCCCAGGGCCGGCTCTGCCGGCCCGCCCCCCGCGGGGGTTCAAGTCGAGTGGCGGAGCCACATCGACTT